>CASEKM010000288.1 GCA_949288405.1 uncultured bacterium
ACCCTGCTGCTGGTGAGCGTGCTCATCAACTATCTGTTCGGACTGTGGCTGATCTCCGGGAGCTGCCGCCGCCTGGCCGCCGGCCTGGCGGCGGCGGCCAATCTGCTGCTGCTGGGCACCTTCAAGTATGTGGACTTTGTCATCTCCACCATCAACAGCCTGGCGGGGGCGGACCTGGCCCTCACGGGGATCGTGCTCCCCATCGGCATCTCCTTCTACACCTTTCAGGGGATGAGCTATGTCATCGACGTGTACCGCCACCCGGAGTGGGGCACCCGGAATCCGGGGAAGCTGCTGCTGTACATCTCCTTCTTTCCCCAGCTCATCGCCGGCCCCATCGTCATCTACCACGACGTGGCCGACCAGATCGACCGGCGGGAGCTGACGCCCGAGCTGACCCTGTCCGGCCTGCGCCGGTTCATCCTCGGCTTCGGGAAAAAGATCCTGCTGGCCAACTCCACCGGAGAGGTGGCCGACGCGGTGTTCGCCCTGTCCGCCGGGGAGCTGGACTTCCGGCTGGCCTGGCTGGGGGCGGTGTGCTACACCCTGCAGATCTACTTTGACTTCAGCGGCTACAGCGACATGGCCATCGGCCTGGGGCGGCTGTTCGGCTTCCGGTTTTTAGAGAACTTTAACCTGCCCTACTCCGCCCGCTCCATCAAGGAGTTTTGGCGGCGGTGGCACATCTCTCTCAGCTCCTGGTTCCGGGACTACCTGTACATCCCCCTGGGGGGCAACCGGAAGGGGAGGGTCCGCACCAATCTGAACAAGTTTATCGTCTTTTTCGCCACAGGCCTTTGGCACGGGGCAAACTGGACTTTCGTGCTGTGGGGGCTGTGGCACGGTCTGTTCTCCACCCTGGAGGAGACCGGCGCGATCCCCAGGCGCCTGACCCAGTCCCGGCTGGGCCACCTGTATACCATGCTGGTGGTGGTGCTGGGCTTCACCCTGTTCCGGGCGGAGACGCTGGCCCAGGCGGGGGTGATGTTCCAGGCCATGTTTACCGGCTTTACCCTGCTGCCGGAGCACACCCTGACCCTGCTGGCCCTGCTGGACGCCAAGACGGTGTGCCTGCTGGCGCTGGCCCTGCTGTTCGCCTTCGGCATCCCCCAGCTGATTTGGGAGAAGGCCAAGGCCGTGGGCGGGCTCCGAAGGGCGGGAGGGGCCGCCGGCGCTGTGGGATACAGCGCCCTGTTCGGGGTGAGCGTCCTCACCCTGGCGGGGGCCACCTTCAACCCCTTCATCTATTTCCAGTTCTGAGGGGGTGGGAACCATGACACAGAAGACAAAAGCGAGAATCGCCCTCACCGCCTTTCTGGCGGTGTGCCTGATCCCCTCCGCGGGGATGCTCCTGCTGCCTCAGGAGGCGGCGGCGGCCAACCAGACCCTGGCCCAGCCGCCCCGGCTCTTTCTGGAGGACGGCAGCTTCAACACCCGTGTGCTGGACGAGGTCACCGACTATGTGGCCGACCACTTCGCCTTCCGCCAGGAGATGATCACCGCCTCCGCCCAGCTGGACGCGGCGGTGTTCCAGGTGTCCAATCAGGGGGACGTGGTGCTGGGGAAGGAGGACTGGCTCTTCTATCAGGAGACCATAGCCGACTACCTGCGCACAGAGCCCCTCAGCGGGCAGCAGCTCTTCGGGGCGGCCCGCACCCTGGCCCTGCTCCAGGAGTACGCCGCAGCCCGGGGGGCCAGGTTGTATGTGACAGTGGCCCCCAACAAGGCCTCCCTGTACCCGGAGTACCTGCCCAATGTGGGGGAGCCCCTGGAGGGGGAGAGCAATGTGGACCGGCTGCTGCCCTATCTGGAGGGGGAGGGGGTGTCCTATCTGGACCTGTTTGCCCCCTTCCAGCAGGAGGACGAGGTGCTCTACTACCGCACCGACTCCCACTGGAACATGCGGGGGGCGGCCCTGGCCCACGACGCCCTCGTCGCCGGCCTGGGCAAGACCGACCAGGAGCCCTTCTTCTCCGGGACGTACCACCAGGGGGAGCCCCACCTGGGGGATTTATATGAGATGCTCTACCCCACCGGCACGGAGACGGAGGAGGACGCGGCCTATGACCGGCCCTTCGCCTTCTCCTATGTGCGGCCCATCCGCAGCGCCGAGGACCAGTTCATTCAGACGGAGAACCCGGACCGGAGCGGCAGCCTGCTCATGTTCCGGGACTCCTTCGGCAACCTGCTGCATACCTTCTTAGCGGATGCTTATGGACAGGCGGCCTTCTCCCGGGCCATGCCCTATACCATGTCCCTGCTGGACCAGACGGGGGCGGACACGGTGCTCATCGAGATCGTGGAGCGCAACCTGGACTGGTGGGCCACCCAGGCCCCCATCTTCCCGGCCCCGGAGCGG
>CASEKM010000289.1 GCA_949288405.1 uncultured bacterium
CCCGGCAAGCGTCTGCCGTCTCCTGGGGACCCACGGTGAGCCCCTCCTGCCGCAGCAGGGCGGAAAACTCCGTCAGCTTCTCCAGGTAGACGAATCCGGTGGGCCCCATTACCTGCCCTCCCCGCGCTGCTGGGAGAGCTGGATCTTGGCAGCGTCATCCGGCTGCTCCGCCGGGGCGGCGTGGTCGTGGTGACAGTGGCCGCAGTGCTGGTGGGAGGCCTCCTGGGTGTCCTCCGGCTTGGGGATGCCGTTTTCCACCACCTCCAGATCCTCGCTGTTTTTCAGCACGAACCCGCGGGTCTGGCGGACCGCCTCCGGCGTCAGGTCGCTGATGCCCAGGGCCTCCAGGGCCGAGACCCAGTCCAGGGTTTCGGCGATGGAGGGCTTTTTCAGGATGGTCTCATTGGCGCGCAGGTCCTGGATGGCCTGGGCCACCTGGACGGCCAGGTGCTCGTTGGCATTGGGCTGCTTGGCGCGGATAATGGCAATCTCCTTCTCCAGGCTGGGATACTGGATGTAGAGATAGGCGCACCGGCGGCGCAGGGCCTCGCTGAGGGGCCGTGCCCGGTTGGAGGTCAGCACCACAAAGGGGATGGTCTTGGAGCGGATGGTGCCGATCTCGGGGATGCTCACCTGCATCTCCGAGAGCAGTTCCAAGAGGAAGGCCTCGAACTCCTCGTCGGCCTTGTCGATCTCGTCGATGAGCAGCACCACCGGCTCCTCCGAGCGGATGGATTTGAGCAGGGGCCGCTCCAGCAGGTACTCGTCGCTGAAGAGGGAGCGGGTCAGCGCCTCCGGATCCTGGCGGTTCATCTGCACCTGAATGGAGAGCAGCTGCTTTTGGTAGTTCCACTCGTACAGGGCCTTGCTCTCGTCCAGGCCCTCGTAGCACTGGAGGCGGACCAGATCCCGGCCCAGGGCCTGGGCCATGACCTTGGCGATCTCCGTCTTGCCAACGCCGGCGGCCCCCTCGATGAGGAGCGGCCGGCCCAGCTGCAGCGCCACCAGCAGGGTGGTGACCAGGCTGTCGTCGTAGACGTAGTGGGCGGCGTCCAGTTTGTTCTTCAATTCTTGTACGTCCATGGGTACCTCCATTGTGTGTATTGAAACAATCGACAAGAATATACCACAATTTTTCCGGAAAAGCAACGAAAAAACGGAGGAAATCTCTATAAAAGCCGCTGTGCAGGCAAAACGCCGTCCGGCGGGGGATTTCGAGAGGAGAGAGGGGCGCGGAGAGCCGGGAGTCCTACAGAGTGTTGGGGGACTATACCGGACAGACCGGGGAGTTCTCGGGGAAAATCCTGGACTTTGGCGGGATGCACCAACTGGGCGGACAAACAGTACATACAGATTGTAGGATATTCAAATGCAAACAAATGTGGTATAATAAAGCGAATTTTGACAGAGAAAGAGGGATGCTTTTATGTACGAGGGACTCTATGCCCCCCTCCCGGACGGGCAGGCCTACGCCCGGCGCATCGGTCTACCCTGGCCGCTGACGCCGGACCTGGACACTCTGGACCGCATCATCCTGGCCCACCAGTGCACGGTGCCCTTTGAAAATCTCCAGTGCTACGACGAGGGCCAGATGCCCTCTCTGGAGATCGCGGCGCTGTTTGAAAAGGTCGTGGTCCAGCACCGGGGCGGGTTCTGCTTTGAGCTCAACGCCCTGCTGCTGTCCTTCCTCAAAGCGCTGGGGTATGACGCCTGGGGTGTCTCCTGCTGCATCATCCGGGGCAGGGACTTCATCCCCCCCATGCTCCACCGGGCCATTCTGGTCCGCCTGGGGGAGACGGTGTACTACTGCGACGTGGGCTACGGCGGCCCCCAGCCCCCGGGACCGGTGCCCCTGGGCGGGGAGCGGACCATCTGCGGAGAGCGGTTCATTTTCCTCAAGCAGGATGAGACCTGGTGGCGGCTGGACCGCTATACCAGCAAGGGGGAGCGGGAGAAGGTCATCCTCCTCTGGCCCATGCCCCAGGCGGAGACCTATTTTATCCCCTATAACTTCTACTGCTCCAGAAATCCGGACTCCCTGTTCGCCAAGAAGCGGGTGCTGACCCTGCGCACGGCAGAGGGCAGCCTGGCGCTGATGGACGCCACCCTCACCGAGCGGAGGGGCGGGGAGACCACTGTGACCGAGGCGCGCAGCCGGGAGGAGCTGGCTGCGATGCTCAAGGAGAAGTTCGGCATCGACTACCCCGCCGCCTCCCTGCGCTGGGAGAACGCCTGAGCGGCCGGGGGACTTGACAGAAAGAGGCGGACGGCCCATATGGAAGAAAGCACCCTGGCAGATTTTGTTTGAGAGAGAGGGCGTTTTACATGACAGAGGCGGAGCTGTTGACCCTGGCC
>CASEKM010000290.1 GCA_949288405.1 uncultured bacterium
TCCGACTAACGAAAACTTTTTGCTCAACGGAATCCCCCAGTCACCGCCTGACGGCGGCGACAGCCCCCTTTTACAAGGGGGCCTGGGCGGGAGGGGCAATTCCCTACCCCCTCTGGCCCTTCGGGCCATCTCCCCCTGACTGGGGGAGTCGTCCCTTCCCCTACGGTTCTCAAGAAAACCTTCCGGGATTGGGTAGGGGAGGCCCTTGGGCCTCCCGCCGGGATATGGACCCCAAAACGACGGGCGGGTGAGGGCACCCGCCCCTACGGAGCTCCGGGAACCGTCTGCCTATTTCGTAGGGGCCGGACACTGGCCGGCCCGCGGGCGCACAGTGTGCGCCCCTACGGTTGAAACGATCTGCCCTCATAACCAGGACCGTTCCCCTCATCCGTCTGGTCTTCGGCCAGCCCCCCTACCCCTTTTGGCCTTCCCACAGGGGAAGGCTTTGGGGCAAGCGAAATGGTCCCTACAGCGTATCCGACGCCAGTTCTATTGGCTCAGCAAACTCAGGCGCAGTTCCTGAACCGTATCGGCGGCAATTTTTGCAAACCCAGGGCCCAGTGGCCCGGCGGGAATTTAGAGTGTCACTCAGATTTTGCGCGCCGGAAATTTTGCAGAACTTCTCAGGAATGTCCCCCGTAAATGGGGTCCAGGGGGACGCGAATATGGGCGCGGAGCGCCCATCCTGAGCGTCTCCCTGGTGGTTCTTTGGTGACTTTCTGTCCATACTGGTGACTTTCTGTCCATACAGAAAGTCACTCGCCGCCCGGGACCGGGTTCGTTAGAAGAGAAACCTATCTCTGGCGGCGAAATAGGGCAACACCCCCACGCCGCGCCGGGCCGCCGCACCCTACAACAGAAATCCCAGCAGAAAGACTCGCAGGGGCCAGCTCCCCCTTACTCCAACATACTCCGAAACTCCTCCTCCGTCAAGACGGAGATCCCCAATTCCTGGGCCTTTCTCAGCTTGGAGCCCGCCGCCTCTCCGGCCACCACGTAGGTGGTCTTCTTGGACACGGAGGAGGCCGCCTTGCCCCCCCGCTCCTCGATGAGGGCGGCGGCCTGGTCCCGAGTGAAGTGCTCCAGGGCGCCGGTGAGCACAAAGGTCATGCCGGCGAATCTCTGGTCGCTCCCCTGCTCCGCCGCCGTCATGTTCACTCCCGCCTCCTTGAGCCGAGCAATGAGGTGCCGGCTCTGGGGGCTGGCGAACCACTCCAGGACGCTCCGGGCGGTGATCTCCCCCACGTCGTCCACGGCGGTGAGCTCCTCCAGGGTGGCGCTCTCCAGGGCGTCCAGGGTGTGGAACCGGGCGGCCAGGATCTTCCCCGCCTTCTGTCCCACCTGCCGGATGCCAAAGGCGTACAGCAGCCGGGACAGGTCCTGCTCCTTGGAGCGCTCGATGGCGGCAATCAGGTTCTGGGCGGACTTCTTGCCCATGCGCTCCAGCTGGGCCACGTCCTCCTCCTTCAAAAAGTACAGGTCCCCGGGGGTCTTCACCAGCCCGGCGTTCACCAGGTTCTCCACCACGGCGATGCCCAGACCCTCGATGTCCATGGCGTCCCGGCTGGCGAAGTGGGCCAGGTTGCGCAGCAGCTGGGCGGGGCACTCCGCCCCGGTGCAGCGGATGTGGGCCCCGTCCTCGTCCCGCTCCACCGGGGCCCCGCACACAGGACAGGTCTCGGGGAACACATAGGGGACGGTCCCCTCCGGCCGCTGCTCCAGAACCACGGACAGGATCTCCGGGATGATCTCCCCCGCCTTGCGCACCAGCACCGTGTCCCCGATGCGCACGTCCTTCTCGGCGATAAAATCCTGGTTGTGGAGGGTGGCGCTGGTGACGGTGGTCCCCGCCAGCCGCACCGGCTCCAGGGTGGCCTTGGGGGTGAGCACCCCGGTGCGGCCCACCTGGATGACGATGTCCACCACCTTGGAGGGCTTCACCTCCGGGGGGTACTTATAGGCCGCCGCCCACCGGGGAAACTTGGCGGTGGAGCCCAGCTGCTCCCGCTGGGCCAGGTCGTTGACCTTGATGACCGCCCCGTCGATGTCAAAGGGGAAGTCCTCCCGGTTTTCCCCGATGGCCGCCACGTGGGAGACGGCCTCCTCGATGCCGGCGGCGGTGTAATGTGGAATTACTTTAAAGCCCTTTTCCTTCAAGAAGTCCAGGGTCTCCAGGTGGGTGCGGAAGGTCTCGTTTTCCGCCCACTGGACGTTGAAGACCGCAATGTCCAGCTTCCGGGAGGCGGCCACCTTGGGATCCAGCTGCCGCAGGGAGCCGGCGGCGGCGTTCCGGGGGTTGGCGAACAGGGCCTCCCCCCGCTTCTCCCGCTCCTCGTTGAGGGCGTGGAACACCTTCTTGGGCATATAGACCTCCCCCCGGACAATGAGCTGTCCCGGGGCGTCGGGGATGCGCAGGGGGATGGACTTCACCGTGCGTAAATTCTCCGTCACGTCCTCCCCCACCTGGCCGTCCCCCCGGGTGGCCCCCCGGACGAACAGGCCGTCCTGGTACTCCAGGGCCACGGACAGGCCGTCCACCTTGGGCTCCACGTCGTAGGAGGCCTCCGGCGCCACGCCTCTCACCCGCTGGTCGAACTGGCGCAGCTCGTCGTAGTCGAACACGTCCTGGAGGGACTCCAGGGGCACCTTGTGGACCACCTGCTGGAAGGACTCCAGCGGCTTGCCACCGACTCGTTGGGTGGGAGAATCTGGAGTAATAAACTCCGG
Organism: uncultured bacterium; assembly: GCA_949288405.1. Taxonomy (GTDB): domain Bacteria; phylum Bacillota; class Clostridia; order Oscillospirales; family Oscillospiraceae; genus Lawsonibacter. Next base: position 2,728 of record CASEKM010000290.1, read on the forward strand.
GTGCTCCCCCTCCAGCTCCTCCAGGCGGCGGAGCTGGTGGTCGTAGTCGTAGTCGGACATGGTGGGGCTGTCCTGCACATAGTACTCGTAGTTGGCCTGCTCCAGCGCCCGGCGAAGGGCCTGGATCTCCTGTTGAATGTCCATGAACGTTCCTCCTGGATCTTTTGTCAGGGCGCGCAGTGTGCGCGCCCGCAGGTCGGGCGGGAGAGGCACACCCCAGGGTGGCTTCTCTCGGCCTTCGGCCGATTCACCTTCAGCCCCTCCCCTTAAAAAGACCTGGGGCACCTGCCCCACGATGACAGTCTCGGCGACGGGGACGCTGGTCCGGCACACCGTCTCCACCGCCCCGCCGGGGAGCATGAGGGTCAGGGGCACCTCCAGGTCCAGGCCGATCTTGTGCAGGGTCTGGTTCACTCCGGCGGAGGAGAATTCGCTGGAGAACTCCCCCTCCACTGTGCCCACCGTCATGGCGTGTACCTTCATGATGGGCCCCAGGCCCCAGACCAGGTCGAAATCCAGCAGACTGCCCAGAGGGATCTGGATCTGGGACACGTCCACCCCCTCCAGGGCGTCCAGGGCCGCCCCCATCAGCTCCGCCCGCAGCCGGTTCAGGGCGGCGGTGTCGGTGGTCAAGGCAGCGATCTCCCCCGCCTCGTCCCGCTGGATGGTCACAAAGTCGGAGTAGGCGGTCCCCGCCTCCCCCAGCCGGTCCAAAATGGCGCCCTCCATCACGGCG
>CASEKM010000291.1 GCA_949288405.1 uncultured bacterium
GTTCACCAGCTTCTGGTGGGGGTAGGCCACGGTGACGTTGGGCATAGTGGCGTCATACTCGGTGGTGCAGATAAAGTCCACAGAGAGGAAGCCGGTCTTCCGCTTCACGTCGGTGAAGTCCTCGTCCACAAAGCAGCGGGTGATCTCCCGGGCCCGGTCGGGGCGGAAGTTGAAGAAGATCATGGAATCGTTGTCCTGGACCTGGACGTCCTTGACGCACACCACAGGCTCCATAAACTCGTCGGTGACCCCGGCGTCATAGGACTTCTGGACCGCCTGGGCGGCGTCCTCCTCAAAGGGTGCCTCGCCGCAGGCGATGGCGTCGTAGGCCCGCTGCACCCGGTCCCACCGCTTGTCCCGGTCCATGGCGTAGTACCGGCCCATGACGGTGGCGATCTGTCCGATGCCCAGCTGCTGCATCTTGGCCTGGAGCTGCTCCACATAGTGCTTGCCCGAGCTGGGGGGCACGTCACGGCCGTCCAGGAAGCAGTGGACATAGACCTTCTTCAGCCCCTGCTCCTGGGCCATCTTCAGCAGGGCGAACAGGTGGGTGATGTGGCTGTGGACGCCGCCGTCGGACAGCAGGCCCATCAGGTGCAGGGCGGAGCCCCACTCCCGGCAGTTGGCCATGGCCTCCCCCGGCAGTTGGCCATGGCCTCCAGATAGGCGCTGTTCTGGAAGAAGGCGCCGCTGTCGATGTCCCGGCTGATGTGGGGCAGGTCCTGGAAGACCACCCGGCCGGCCCCCATGTTGGTGTGGCCCACCTCGCTGTTGCCCATCTGGCCGTCGGGCAGTCCCACGTCCAGGCCGGAGGCGGACAGCTTGCAGCCCGGACAGTCCCGGAAGATCCGGTCCAGGTTGGGGGTGGAGGCGTTGGCCACCGCGTTGCCGGGGCCGGCCTCCCCCAGGCCGAAGCCGTCCATGATAATTAAAGTTGTTGGTGTTTTCATCGTAACCCCTTCTTGAAAGAGTGGAGAGTTGAGAGTGGAGAGTGAAGATACAATCTCCGGCAAAGCGGAAGGAACTTCATCGTCTCCGCTCTCGCGCTCATACTCCCACTCGCGCATATTTCCATTGCGTGTCCAGTGAAGAAGGAAAATGGCATCCAAGTGGAATATCTCCACTCTTTACTCTCCACTCTCCACTCTCACCGCAAATTACTCCTGATTGGCGGAGTTGATGATCTCCACGAAGTCGGCGGGCTTCAGGGAGGCGCCGCCGATCAGGCCGCCGTCCACGTCGGGCTGGGCCAGCAGCTCAGCGGCGTTCTTGGCGTTCATGGAGCCGCCGTACTGGATGGTGACGGAGCGGGCCACATGGGCGCCGTACAGCTTGCGGATGACGGCGCGGATGGCCTGGCAGACCTCACCGGCCTGCTCGGCAGTGGCGGTCTTGCCGGTGCCGATGGCCCACAGGGGCTCATAGGCGATGATCACGTGGCGCATCTTGTCGGCGGGTACGCCGGCCAGGGCGCACTTCACCTGGTAGGCGATCAGCTCCATGGTCACGCCCAGCTCCCGCTGCTCCAGGCTCTCGCCCACGCACACGATGGGGTACAGGCCGGCGTTGATGGCGGCGTGGACCTTCTTGTTCACGGTGAAGTCGGTCTCGTTGTAGTACTGGCGGCGCTCGGAGTGGCCGATGATCACGTACTTGGCCCCGGCCTCCTTGATCATCTCGGCGGTGATCTCGCCGGTGTAGGCGCCGTGGTCCTCATAGTGGCAGGTCTCCGCGCCGATGGCGATGTGGCAGTCCTTGAACAGGCGCACGGCGGTGGTGATGTTCACCGCGGGGACGCACAGGACCACGTTGCACCACTTGCCCTTGGGCATGATGGGCTTGAGCTCCTCGGCGAAGGCCTTCATCTGGGACAGGGTGTTGTTCATCTTCCAGTTGCCGGCGATGATCGTCTTGCGGTAACGACGGTTCATGGTTCTTCTCTCCATTTCTTCTTCAAAAATTTTCAATGATTTGCAGGTGCGGCTGTCAGCCGCCCGCGAGCACATACTATGCGCCCCTACATCTGCGCTCTTACTTGTCCAACAGGCAGGCCACGCCGGGCAGCTCCTTGCCCTCCAGGAACTCGAGAGAAGCGCCGCCGCCGGTGGAGATGTGGGTCATCTTGTCGGCGTAGCCCAGCTGAGCCACGGCGGCCGCGGAGTCGCCGCCGCCCACGATGGTGATGGCGTCGGTCTCGGCCAGGGCCTTGGCTACCGCCCGGGTGCCCTCGGCGAAGGCGGGGAACTCAAACACGCCCATGGGGCCGTTCCAGATGACGGTGCCGGCGTCCTTCACCGCGTCGGAGTACAGCTGGATGGTCTTGGGGCCGATGTCCATGCCCATCATATCGTCGGGGATGTCCACCCCGTCCACCAGGTGGGCCTGGGCGTCGGGGGCAAACTCGGTGGCGGCCAGGCCGTCCACGGGGAGGAGCAGCTTGACGCCCTTCTCCTTGGCCTTCTCCACCATCTCGCCGGCGTACTGGATCCAGTCCTCCTCCAGCAGGGACTTGCCCACCTTGGCACCCATGGCCTTGGCGAAGGTATAGGACATGCCGCCGCCGATGATGATGGTGTCGGCAATGTTCAGCAGGTTGTTGATGACCCCGATCTTGGAGGACACCTTGGACCCGCCCAGGATGGCCACCAGGGGGCGCTTGGGATCAGCCAGGGCGCCGCCCATGACCTCCAGCTCCTTCTGGATCAGGAAGCCGGACACGGCGGGCAGATAGGCGGCCACGCCGGCGGTGGAGGCGTGGGCGCGGTGGACCGCGCCGAAGGCGTCAGACACGTACACGTCGGCCATACCGGCCATCTTCTTGGCCAGCTCCGGGTCGTTCTTGGTCTCGCCCGGCTCAAAGCGGGTGTTCTCCAGCAGCATGATC
>CASEKM010000292.1 GCA_949288405.1 uncultured bacterium
CATGCTGGGCCGCGTGGCCGACGAGGACTACATCGACCGGCATGAGGACGAGCTGAACACCTTCCCGGATGTGAAGCCCTCCCACTGGGCGTACTACTCTATCATGGAGACGGCCAACAGCCACGACTTCACCAAGCGCAACGGAAACGAGAACTGGCGCTGAGCGATTAGGTTCTGTCTTGACAGACCTGAGGTAAATCAGGACCGCCCGTCCCAATGGGACGGGCGGTCCTCTTTGCGTTTTATAGCTCAAAAAGTACAGGGGAGTGCGGTCCCGCCGTGCTGCCCCTGTGAGGCCCCGTGTGAGGCGATTGAGGTGCAGGCCGGGCGTGTGCCAAACGAACCGGCTGCGCCGCTGTGCGGGCCGGTATACCGCCGGCCGCGACCCGGAGGCAGGCAAGGCCATCTATCGAAACGTCCTGGGAACGATCCAGGCGGAGGCCAGAGCCAAGCCGAAGCAGGCCATTGAGGAGGCAAAGCATGTCGACCCAGTGAGATCGAAGCCGCACACAGTGGGGAGTGGTGGAAGCTCCCCTGAAAACAAAAAATGCCTACCGCACCCTGCCTCTGACAAAGGACACGATAGACGTTCTGGAGCAGCGCTTGAAAAACGAGGGTCTCCGGCAAGACATGCCAAAAATGCACAGCGCAAAGCGCAGACAGCAGTTATGCCGTCTGCGCTTCACGCTGAGCAAAGGTCTGAAAAGGAAAGGAAAAATCAGTGTATGGGGAGGAAATCAGTCCATATGGGAACCGCCGTTGATGTCGATTTCCTCGCCGGTGATGTAGGAGGCCTCCTTGGAGGCCAGGAACACGATGGCGTTGGCCACCTCCTGGGTCTCGCCGGGGCGGCCCATGGGGATGCCGGCGATGACGGCATCGGCCTGCTCCTGGGGCATGCTCTTCCAGATGTCGGTGTTGATCAGGCCGGGGCACACGCAGTTGGTGGTGATGCCGTATTCGGAGATCTCCCGGGCCAGGTTCTTGGAGAAGCCCAGCACCGCCGCCTTGGAGGCGGAGTAGTGGGCGCCGCCGAAGACGCCGCCGCCCCGCTTGCCGGAGACAGAGCTGAGGGAGACGATGCGGCCATACTTCTGCTTCTTCATGACCTCGCACACCGCCTGGGTAATGAGGAACAGGCCAAACATGTTCACGTTGAAGATGCGCTTCATGTCGTCCAGGGTCATGTCAGCCACGGTGACCTTCTGGGACACGCCGGCGTTGTTTACCAGCACGTCGATGCGGCCGAACTTGTCCACCACGGTTTTCACCAGGGCGTCTACAGACTCCTTGTCACAGATGTTGCCGGCGATGCCATAGGCCTTCCAGCCGTTGGCCTCCATCTCCTGGACGTTGGCGTCCAGGCCCGCCTGGTTGATGTCGGTGATGACCACTTGTGCCCCCTGGCGGGCGAAGGTGTGGGCGATGGTGCGGCCGATGCCCTTGGGAGAGCCCGCGCCGGTAATGAGAACGACCTGTCCGTTAAAATCCAGCATGAGAAAAACTTCCTTTCCGCGTTATATGTGAGTATGTATTGAAACAGGCAATCCCCTTTGGACCTGTGCCTTCGCGCCCCGCCCCCTGGGGGCGGAGGCGCGAAGGCAGAGGCGAATGAGAGGAATGTATGGGAAACGCTTATTTACTGCACAGCTGGCGGGCCAGCTCTACAATGTGCTCCACGGTGACCCCGTTCATGGCCAGCAGACGGTCATAGGGGGCGGACATGCCGAACTGGTCCTGAATGCCCACCCGGCGCAGGACGGCCTTGCCGCTCTCGGCCGCCACGTCGGCCACGGCGCTGCCCAGGCCGTTGAGGATGTTATGGTCCTCCACGGTGATGATCTTGCCGACCTCGTCGATGCAGGCCTGAACCGCCTCCACGTCCAGGGGCTTGATGGTGTGCATATCCAAGATCCGGGCGGAGATCCCGGCGGCAGCCAGGGAGACGGCGGCCTCCAGGGCCAGCCGGACCGTATCGCCGTTGGCGATGATGGCCACGTCGCCGCCGTCCTTGAGCAGCTTGGCCTTGCCGATCTCAAAGGTCTCATGCTCGTCGTAGATCACGGGGATGGCGTCCCGGGTGAAGCGCAGGTACACGGGGCCGTCCATCCCGGCGGCGGCGCGCACCAGCTTCCGGGCGGCCCAGTAGTCGGCGGGCATGATGACCGTCATGTTGGGGATGGTGCGCAGGATGCCCATGTCCTCGATGCTCTGGTGGCTGGCCCCGTCGTTGGCGGGGGTGACGCCGCCGTGGGAGCAGGCGATCTTCACGTTCAGGTGGGGA
>CASEKM010000293.1 GCA_949288405.1 uncultured bacterium
CACCACCTGCAGCTGGGTGGCCGCCCGGATGTTCACCACCTTGTTGCTCCGGCGGGCCTCCAGCTCCTCGGAGGCGGGGCTGTAGGCAGGCTCGCTGCGGGAGGCGCGCTCCCGCTCCCGGCGCTCGATGGGGCGGGGGGAGGGCTCATAGTCGTCCTCGAAGTCCTCGTCCTCCTCGTCCTCGTAGGGGTGGGCCAGGCGCTTAAACTCGTCCAAAAATCCCATGGTAAAAACCCTCTTTTCTCTGGAAGTAAATTACGCCCTGTGCATGGGGGGCCGGGGACCGAAGAGGGCGGTTCCCACCCGCACCAGGGTGGCGCCCTCGGCGATGGCGTCGGGGTAGTCGCCGCTCATGCCCATGGACAGGCAGTCCATATTATCTTGATTATCTCCCATATTTGCCTTTATGTCAACAAAAAGCTGTCGCATGGCGGCAAAATACGGGCGGTTGGCCCCCGGCTCCGGGGAGATGGGGGGAATGGCCATCAGGCCCCGCAGGCGCACGTGGGGCAGCTCCCGGGTGAGCAGGGCCAGCGCTCCGGCCTGGTCGGGGGTGCAGCCCCCCTTGCTCTCCTCCCCGGCGATGTTGACCTCCAGCAGGATGTCCTGGACCAGGTCCTGCTTGGCGGCCTGGGCCTCAATGGCCCGCAGCAGGTGCTCGGAGTCCACCGAGTGGATCAGGGACACCCTGCCCACCACCTGCTTCACCTTGTTGGTCTGAAGGTGGCCGATAAAGTGGACCTGGGCCCCCCGGTAGGCGTCCGCGGCCAGGTGGGCGATGAGCTCCTGCACCCGGTTCTCCCCGCACACGGTGATCCCCGCGGCGATGGCCTCCCGGATGGTGCTGTCGCTCTGCACCTTGGTGGCGGCGCACAGGGTGATCTCCTCCGGGTCCCGGCCGGCTGCCCGGGCCGCGGCGGCGATGTGGGCGCGCACCTGATCTACATGCTCTTGAATGGACATAACAGGTTCCCTCTTTCTATAGTCGTCCATCTTTTAGTTTACCAAACTTTCGGAGAATTGCAACCGGAAACGCGGGAATTTGGAGGAATTGGAAAAAATTTATTTCTCTTCCTCCGGCCCGGAGAAGGCGCCGCTCATCTCCCGGGCCAGGCGGATGAAGTCGGTGATCACGCTCCAGTGGTAGCGCTGCTTCAGATAGCCGAAGTGGATCATGTGGCAGGCCTCCTCCCCCAGGGTGAGGACCTCCAGGGCGTCCTCCTGCCGGGGCGTCAGGGAGGGGCGGATCATGTTCCGGGGCACAAAGCAGGCCCCCATGTCCGAGGCGGCCAGGATCAGCTCTGTGCGCACGGTGGAGCGGCACACCTCGATCTTGGGGAGGGACACGATGCCGAAGCGGCTGAGCAGGTCGTAGGCGAACTTTCCGTTGCTCTCCTCCTTGACGGCCAGGATGAAGGGGCAGCGGCGGAGGGGGGACAGGTCCCCGGCCCGCAGCTGCTCCAGGGCGGCGGAGCCCGGCTCAATCCCCAGGCGGGCCAGGACGGCCTTGGATACGGCCAGGACGTACTCCTCCTGGTAGAAGTCCTCGGTGACCACGGTGGAGGGGGCCATGGGCAGGGGGGCGATGGCCAGGTCGATCTCCCGGTTTTCCAGCAGGGTGCACAGGTTGCTGTTGATGTCCCCCACCAGGCGGACGGCAATGTTGGGGTAGTGCTGCTGAAAGCGGATGAGCAGCGGGGGGATCACAATGTCCCCCCGGGTGTAGTTGACCCCGATGCGCAGCAGGCCCCGCTGATTTTGGGTGATGTCCTGAAACTCCCGCTCCAGAGAGTTGACCCGCTGCTGCAGGTCCAGGGCGTACTTTAGGAACACCTCCCCGGCGTAGGTGAGCTCCAGGGGGATGGAGCGTACCAGCAGCTTTACGCCCAGCTCCTGTTCCAGCTTGGCGATGTGGGCGCTGAGGGTCTGCTGGGTGATGTGCAGCCGCTCCGCCGCCCGGGAGAAGCTGCGCTCCCGGGCGACCATGATGAAATAGTCCATGGAAGAGAAGTTCATAGGCGGGACCTCCTGTATGATCCGGCGGCGTGGGATTTCAAGCGGGGACGCCCCCGTTTTCCCGGGGATCTGCCGGAATGCCGGTAGGGCCGCCATATATGGCGGCCGCCCGGGGATGAAAAACGAACGGCGGACCGGTTTTGCCGTGGGGGCTGGACATTGGCCGGTCCGCAGGCGGCCCGGGTGTGCCGCCCTACGGTTTCAACGGGAGCGTATGCGAAAAGGAAACCGTTCCCCTCATCCGTCATTTGCTTCGCAAATGCCACC
>CASEKM010000294.1 GCA_949288405.1 uncultured bacterium
AGCTCTGGTGGCACAGCTCCTTAGGGATGTTTTCATCCCAGGTGCCGTCTTCGGTGTCCATCTGGGACAGGCCGCTCTCAAAGCGCTCCATGGTCAGGTAGTAGGAGCCCAGCACCATGTCCTGGGTGGGCACGGTGACGGGGCCGCCGTCCTGGGGCCGCAGCAGGTTGTTGGCGGAGAGCATCAGCACCCGGGCCTCGGTCTGGGCCTCGGCGGACAGGGGCACATGGACGGCCATCTGGTCGCCGTCGAAGTCGGCGTTAAAGGCGGTACACACCAGGGGGTGGAGCTTGATGGCCCGGCCCTCTACCAGCACCGGCTCGAAGGCCTGGATACCCAGGCGGTGCAGGGTGGGGGCGCGGTTGAGCATCACGGGGTGCTCCTTGATGACGAACTCCAGGGCGTCCCACACGGCGGGCTCGCCCTTCTCCACCATCTTCTTGGCGGCCTTGATGTTGTTGGCGGAGCCGTCGCGGAGCCGTCGTCCACCAGCTTCTTCATCACGAAGGGGCGGAACAGCTCAATGGCCATCTCCTTGGGCAGGCCGCACTGATAGATCTTCAAAGAGGGGCCGACCACGATAACGGAACGGCCGGAGTAGTCCACGCGCTTGCCCAGCAGGTTCTGGCGGAAGCGGCCCTGCTTGCCCTTGAGCATGTCGGACAGGGACTTGAGGGCCCGGTTGTTGGCGCCGGTGACGGCGCGGCCCCGGCGGCCGTTGTCGATGAGGGCGTCCACCGCCTCCTGGAGCATGCGCTTCTCATTGCGCACGATGATGTCCGGGGCGTTGAGCTGGATGAGCCGCTTGAGGCGGTTGTTCCGGTTGATGACCCGGCGGTACAGGTCGTTCAGGTCGGAGGAGGCGTACCGGCCGCCGTCCAGGGGGACCATGGGCCGGATCTCCGGGGGGATGACGGGCAGCACGTCAATGATCATCCACTCGGGCTTGTTGCCGGAGAGACGGAAGGCGTCCACCACCTCCAGGCGCTTGACGATGCGGGCCTTTTTCTGGCCGGAGGCGTCCTTCAGCTCGGCGCGGAGCTGGGCGGACAGCTGCTCCAGGTCGATCTGCTGGAGGAGCTTCTTCACCGCCTCGGCGCCCATGCCGGCGTCAAAGTCGTCCTCGTACTTCTCCCGCATGTCCCGGTACTCCTTCTCGGAGAGGATCTGGTTCTTGGACAGGGGGGTGAAGCCCGGGTCGATGACGATATAGCTGGCGAAGTAGAGCACCTTCTCCAGGATGCGGGGGCTGATGTCCAGCAGCAGGCCCATGCGGGAGGGGATGCCCTTGAAATACCAGATGTGGGAGACGGGGGCGGCCAGCTCGATGTGGCCCATGCGCTCCCGGCGGACCTTGGAGCGGGTGATCTCCACGCCGCAGCGGTCGCAGATCTTGCCCTTATAGCGGATCTTCTTGTACTTGCCGCAGTTGCACTCCCAGTCCTTGGTGGGACCAAAGATCTTTTCGCAGAACAGGCCGTCCTTCTCCGGCTTCAGGGTGCGGTAGTTGATGGTCTCCGGGCGCTTGACCTCGCCGTAGGACCAGGCGCGGATCTGTTCGGGGGAGGCGATCCCGATCTGAATGGCGTCAAACTCAGCGTAACTCATATGTTGTAATCTCCTCCCGTCAATTATTCATAGTCCTCATCAGAGTCGAAGCGTTCCTCGTCTCCGCTCTCGTCCAGGTCCATCTCCATGGTCAGGTCGTCGTCGTCGCTGTCGCCCTTGAAGGTGAAGCCGCCGGCGGAGGCCAGCTCGCTCTCCTTGGAGTCCTGATAGACGTAGTCGTCGTCCCGGTCATAGAAGTCGTCCCGGCTGCCGGGCTGATAGGTGTCCTCGTCGTCGTCCTTCAGCTCGATCTCATTGCCCTCGGCGTCCAGCACCTTCATGTCCAGACACAGGGACTGGAGCTCCTTGATGAGCACCTTGAAGGACTCGGGCACGCCAGGCTTGGGCACGTTGTGGCCCTTGACGATGGCCTCGTAGGTCTTGACACGGCCGGTGACGTCGTCGGACTTGACGGTGAGGATCTCCTGGAGGGTGTAGGCGGCGCCGTAGGCCTCCAGGGCCCACACCTCCATCTCGCCGAAGCGCTGGCCGCCGAACTGGGCCTTGCCGCCCAGAGGCTGCTGGGTGACCAGGGAGTAGGGGCCGGTGGCGCGGGCGTGGATCTTGTCGTCCACCAGGTGGTGCAGCTTCAGGAAGTACACATAGCCCACGGTGACCGGGTTGTCAAAGCGCCGGCCGGTGCGGCCGTCGTACAGCCAGTTCTTGCCGTCCACGATGCGCAGCTGTCCGGCCTTCTGCCACTCCCGCACCTGCACCTTGTCCTCCATCTCCTCGGGGGTGAGGGGACGGATGCCGTTCTCGGCGGTGTCGTCGGGCAGGTAGAGCTGCTTGCCGATGAGGGGCTCGTCATAACCCACCTCCCGGGCCAGGCCGGCCATCTTCAGGCACTCCTGGATGTCGGCCTCGGTGGCGCCGTTAAAGATGGGGGTGGCCACCTTCCAGCCCAGGGTTTTCGCCGCGTAGCCCAGGTGGACTTCCAGCACCTGTCCGATGTTCATACGGGAGGGCACGCCCAGGGGATTCAGGACGATGTCCAGGGGGGTGCCGTCGGGCAGGAAGGGCATATCCTCCTGGGGCAGGATGCGGGACACCACGCCCTTGTTGCCGTGGCGGCCGGCCATCTTGGAGATCTTCCGCTTCTGGGCGATGTAGACCCGCACGCACTGGTTGACGCCGGGGCCCAGCTCGTCGCCGTTCTCCCGGGTGAAGATCTTCACGTCCACGATGGTGCCGCTCTCGCCGTGGGGCACCTTCAGGGAGGTGTCGCGCACCTCCCGGGCCTTCTCGCCGAAGATGGCCCGCAGCAGCTTCTCCTCCGCGGTGGCCTCGGCCTCGCCCTTGGGGGCCACCTTGCCCACCAGGTAGTCGCCGGCGTGGACCTCCGCGCCGATGCGGATGATGCCGTGCTCGTCCAGGTCCCGCAGGGCGTCCTCGCCCACGTTGGGGATGTCCCGGGTGATGGTCTCGGGGCCCAGCTTGGTGTCCCGGGCCTCCAGCTCATACTCCTCGATGTGGATGGAGGTGAACACGTCGTCCCGGACCATGCGCTCGTTGAGCAGCACGGCGTCCTCGTAGTTATAGCCCTCCCAGGTCATGAAGCCCATGAGGATGTTCCGGCCCAGGGCGATCTCACCCTTGTCGGTGGAGGGGCCGTCGGCCAGCACGTCCTGGAAGTCCACCCGCTGCCCCGCGTCCACGATGGGCCGCTGGTTGATGCAGGTGCCGTGGTTGGAGCGCAGGTACTTGGTCAGGCGGTAATCCTTGGTCTCGCCGCTGTCATATTTTACGGTGATATACCGGGCGGACACCTTGGTGACGGTGCCGGGGCCCTCCGCCAGGATGGCCACCTC
>CASEKM010000295.1 GCA_949288405.1 uncultured bacterium
CGGGGCGGAGCCGGGCGGCCCACGACGCCCTGGCCGCCCTGCCGGAGTACGCTCCGGCGGTGGCCCGCCTGGACCGGGCCGCCCGGTGGGAGCGGGGCAGCCTGTCCCCCACGGCGGTGGACCGGCTGTACGGGGAGCGGGTGGCCATGTCCGCCTCCCGGATGGACAAGTACAAGTCCTGCCACTTCTCCTACTTTATGCGCTACGGCCTGGAGGCGGAGCCCAGAAAGCCCGCCGGCTTCGCCGCGCCGGAGTACGGCACCTTCGTCCACTACGTGCTGGAGCATGTGCTCCAGGACGAGATGTTCCGCCAGACCGTCCTCCCCGGGTGGGACGACCCGGCGGGGGGGACGGAATACCGCCGCCGCCTGCGGGAGCTGACCCGCTCGGCGGTGGAGCGCTATGTGCAGGAGGAGCTGGGGGGGCTGGAGAACCAGAGCGAGCGCTTCCGCTACCTGTTCCGCCGGCTGCTGCGGTCGGTGCAGGCGGTGGTGGACAACGTAGCCCAGGAGCTCTCCGTCTCCCAGTTCCGGCCCATCTCCTTCGAGCTGGGCTTTGGAAAGCAGGGGGACCTGCCCCCGGTGGAGTTCACCGTGGACGGGGTGACCCTGAGCATCACCGGCTTTGTGGACCGGGTGGACGGCTGGGTCCACGACGGGAAGCTGTACCTGCGGGTGGTGGACTATAAGACGGGCAAAAAATCCTTCGACCTCACCGAGGTGTGGAACGGCCTGGGGCTGCAGATGCTCCTGTACCTGTTCACCCTGGAGGACCGGGGCGAGCGGCTCTACGGCCGCCCGGTGGAGGGGGCGGGGGTGCTCTACCTGCCCGCCCGGGACGCGGTGATCCAGGGCAGCCGCACCATGTCCGACGAGCTGTGGCGCAGGCAGCTGGACAAGGAGCTCACCCGCAGCGGCCTGGTGCTGGACGACCCGGAGGTGCTCGCCGCCATGGAGACCCCGGGGGAGAAGGGATACCGCTTCCTGCCCCTGAAGGTGTCCAAGACCACCGGGGCCGTCTCCGGGGAGGCCCTGGCCTCGGCGGAGCGGCTGGGCAGGCTGGGGCGGCACATCCAGGCCGTCCTGGGGGACATCTGCCGGGAGATCGGGGCGGGGAACATCTCCGCCGACCCCTTCTGGCGGGGGCCGGAGAAGAACGCCTGCCGGTACTGCGACTACGCCGCCGCCTGCCACTTTGAGGAGGGCCGGGGGGGCGACTGCCGCCGGTGGCTGCCCCATGTGAAGCCGGAGGAGTTCTGGGAGAACGTGGAACAGGAGGGAACGCGGTGAAGCGGCCGGTCTGCAAGCTGGAGATCTTTCTCCCGGAGACCCATCTGGAGGCGGTGCAGGAGGCCCTGTGGTCGGTGGACGCCGGGCACATCGGGGCCTACGACCGCTGTATGAGCTGGAGCCGGGTGCACAGCTGCTGGCGGCCTCTGGCGGGGACGGACCCCTTCCTGGGCACGCCGGGGGAGCTGTGCCGGGCGGAGGAGTTGAAAATTGAGGTCTGCTGCCTGGGGGAGCGGCTGAAAGAGACCCTGGCCGCCATCCGGGTGGCCCACCCCTATGAGGAGCCGGTGGTCAACGTGATCCCCCTGGCGGCCACCGGTCTGGAGGAGTAGCATGGACATTACCTTCAACCATGTGGAGACAGGGGAGGGGTTCCACCTGGCACAAGATCGCGCCCGCAGGCGCATTTCGAGGCCAACCGCCGCAAAGCGGCGGCTCTTAGGCCGAGATGAGGCCACCCTGGGGCAAGCCCCTCCCCTACGTTTTTTAAGAAAACCTTCCGGGATTGGGTAGGGGAGGCCCCCTTGGGCCTCCCGCCGGGGGCCATTCCCCAAAACGGCGGGCGGGTGAGGGCGCCCGCCCCTACAGAGCTCCGGGAACCGTCTGCCTATTTCGTAGGGGCCGGACACTGGCCGGCCCGCGGGCGCACACTGTGCGCCCCTACGGTTCTCAAGAAAACCTTCCGAGGTTGGGTAGGGGAGGCCCTTGGGCCTCCCGCCAGGATTCGCACCAGTTCCGTTGGCTCGGCAAACCCAGGCGCAATTCTTGAACCGCACCAGCGGCAAATTTCCGCCCACCCAGGGCCTCAATGGGCCCGGATAGAGCCGCAGGCAAGCACTCCTGGCTTTGCGCGCCGGAAATTTTGCAGAACTTCTCAGGAGTGTCCCCCGTAAATGGGGTCCAGGGGGACGCGAATATGGGCGCGGAGCGCCCATCCTGAGCGTCTCCCTGGTGGTTCTTTGGTGACTTTCTGTCCATAC
>CASEKM010000296.1 GCA_949288405.1 uncultured bacterium
GTAGCGGGTGCCCTCGGGCAGGTTGCGGATGACGATCTTCTCGCCGCTCTCCAGGGTGATCTCGTCGCCGCTGCCGATGGTGCCGGTGAAGTCGCCGTTAAAGTAGAAGTTGTTCTTCAGGTCGTCCCCGTCCTTGTCAGTGAGGTAGACGGTGAAGGTGAAGCTGTCATCGCCGCCGTTCACGTCAAGTTCGATGGACAGATTGCCGGTGGGATCGCTGTCGTCATTGTCGGTGTAGTTGCCGCCGCCGGAGCCGCCGTGGCCGGGGTTGGGATCAGTACCAGGATCGGTGCTGGTGTCCTTCTCCTCATACACCAGGGCGAAGGGGGAGAAGGTGGAGGTGTCGAAGGAAACGCTGCCGTTCTCCTCGTCCACAGTCAGACCGTTTTCCTCGTCATAGGTAACAATCTGAACCTTCGTTGTGTCACCAAGGAGCTCTCCCAGTTCGTCAATGGCGAACTCCCGGTCCAGGCCGTCGAAGTGCACCACATGGATGGTGTCCGGGTCCGCGTTGGCGGGCATGGGCCAGTGGATGGTCACAGAATGGTCTTCATTATTCTGATTCAACGTTACATAGGCGTTGCCGTTGCTGGTGTCCACCAGATCCAGGTACATGAAGTCATACTGGGGGTTGGTGAGGCCGGTCTGCTTTTGGGCAGCTTCCTTCAATTCATTCGGCGTGGCAGCCAGCTTGTCGGCCAGCAGCTTGACGGCATCCTGGTTCTGAACCGCGATGGGGCTGCCGTTGACGTAGTAGGTCACGCCGCTCGCCGCCTGGGCGGTGATCTCGGTCACAGCCTCCTCCGGAGCCCCCGTCACAATCTCGCTGACGGGGTTCTCGTTGGTGGTGCCGCGGATGACCAGCTCGCCGGTGCCCACGCCCACGTCCTGGGCGGTGGTCGTGCCAGCGACCTGTGCCTTAATATAGTCCTTACCTACATCCCCGGCATTTCCACTGTGTTCACATCCTGATTTCTGCTTGAAGAAAGGTGAGGTACCATGAAAGACACTGTAAGCATCGCTCAGCTGCAGAATACCTGTATTGACCTGAAGAAAAACGTCATCTCCATGATCCACAAGGCCCAGTCCGGTCACCCCGGCGGCTCCCTGTCCGTGGCTGAGTTCATCACCGCCTGCTACTTCCGGGAGATGGACATTGACCCCAAGGACCCCAAGTGGGCCGACCGGGACCGGTTCGTCCTGTCCAAGGGCCATGTGTGCCCGGCCCAGTACGCCGCCCTGGCTATGCGGGGCTTCTTCCCCATGGAGGTGCTGGACACCCTGCGGAAGGAGGGCTCCATCCTCCAGGGCCACCCCGATATGAAAAAGTGCCCCGGCATTGACATCTCCACCGGCTCCCTGGGCCAGGGCCTGGCCTGCGGCGTGGGCATGGCGGTGGCCGCCAAGCTGGACAAGAAGGACTACCGGGTCTTCGTGGCCGTGGGCGACGGCGAGTGCAACGAGGGCGAGATCTGGGAGGCCTGCCAGACCGCCTACAAGTATCAGCTGGACAACCTGATCGTCTTTGTGGACTACAACAACCTCCAGCTGGACGGCACCTGCGACGAGATCATGCCCCCCATCGACCTGGGCGCCAAATTCCGGGCCTTTGGCTTCGACGTCTATGAGATCGACGGCAACGACATGGGCCAGATGGTAGCCGCCCTGGACCTGGCGGAGGCCGTCAAGAACGGAAAGCCCAAGTGCATCTTCGGCCACACGGTGAAGGGCAAGGGCGTCTCCTACATGGAGAACCAGGTGGGCTGGCACGGTGTGGCCCCCAACGACGAGGAGTACAAGCAGGCCATGGCCGAGCTGGAAGAGCAGTATGTGACGTGCTGAAGGAGGAAGCAAAGATGAGCGAAACCGTGAAAAAAGCCACCCGCGACGGGTTTGGCGACGAGATCGTAGCGCTGGGCAAGGAGAACTCCAACATTCTGGTGGTAGATGTGGACATCGGCAAGTCCTGCAAGACCGGCGCCTTCCGCAAGGAGCTGCCGGAGCAGTACCTGAACGTGGGCATCGCCGAGCAGAACGCCGCCGGCGTGGCCGCCGGTCTGGCCACCTGCGGCAAGGTCCCCTTTGTGGTCACCTACGCCGCCTTCGGCTCCATGCGCATGTGCGAGATGATCCGCCAGGAGATCTGCTATCCCCACCTGAACGTGAAGATCGCCTGCTCCCACGGCGGCGTCACCCCCGCCAACGACGGGGCCAGCCACCAGAGCATCGAGGACATGGGCATCCTGCG
>CASEKM010000297.1 GCA_949288405.1 uncultured bacterium
GGCGTGTCCGACGGGGATTTGACCGGCGAGGTGGAGGACTGAGCCGTCTCTTTTAACAGAGCGACCCTGTAACCATCACGTATCCCATCCCCAACCCCGGCGGGCGGCCCGGTGTGCCGCCCCTACGGTGAATTTGGAAACCGTCCTTCTTTTTCGTAGGGGCCGGACACTGGCCGGCCGTGGAGCGGCCTTTGGCCGCTTACCTCATCCGTCACGCTTCGCGTGCCACCTTCCCCTAAAGGGGAAGGTGTCACGCGAAGCGTGACGGATGAGGTGTGCGGCCAAAGGCCGCTCCAGGGCCGGTCTTTGAAAAGAGGCGGCTCAGTCCTCCACCTCGCCGGTGAGATCCCCGTCGGACACGCCGGTGATGCGCACGTTTACAAAGGCGCCGGCCGGGACCACCCCCGCGGAGGTGAAGTACACGTGGCCGTCGATCTCCACCGAGTCGGCGTAGGTGCGGCCCACGAAGCAGCCCGCCTGGGCGTCGAAGCCCTCGCACAGCACCTCCATGACGGTGCCCAGCCGCTCCTCGTTGTACTCGTCCATGATGCGGGACTGGAGGTCCACCACCAGCTCCACCCGGCGGGCGGCGGTCTCCGGGTCCACCTGGTCCTCCATCCGCTCGGCCAGGGTGCCCTCCTCCGGGGAGAACTGGAACACGCCGGCCCGCTGGAGCTTCTGCTCCCGGAGGAACTCACACAGCTCCTCGAACTCCTCGTCGGTCTCCCCGGGCAGGCCGCAGATCAGGGAGGTGCGCAGCACCACGTCGGGAATGGCCGAGCGCAGCTTGGCAAAGAGCTCCTCCAGCTCCTGCCGGGTGTTGTGGCGGCGCATGGCCTTCAAGATCCGGTCGTTACAGTGCTGGATGGGGATGTCCAGGTAGTGGACGATCTTCTTCTCGTGGGCGATCACGTCAATGAGCTCGTCGGTGATAACCTCCGGGTACAAGTAGTGGAGCCGAATCCAGTGAAAGTCCAGTTTGCACAGCTCCTTCAAAAGTCCCGCCAGGGAGGAACCGTCCTTCAGGTCCAGGCCGTACCGGGTGATGTCCTGGGCGATGACGATCAATTCCTTGGTGCCCCGGGCCTCCAGCTCCCTGGCCTCCCGCAGGAGGGAGTCCATGGTGCGGCTGCGGTACCGGCCCCGCAGCTTGGGGATGATGCAGAAGGCACAGCCGTTGCTGCACCCCTCGGCGATCTTCAGATAGGCGGTGTAGGGCGGAGTGGTCACCATCCGCTCCCCGTCGTCATAGGCCCGGTCGATGCGCTCGAAGTGCTCCGGATGCTCCCCGGCCATGAGCTCCTCCACCGCCGTCACCACATCGGTGTAGCTGCCGGTGCCCAGCATGCCGTCCACCTCGGGCAGCTCTTTCCGGATGTCGTCCGGGTAGCGCTGGGTGAGGCAGCCCGCCACCAGCAGTTTTTTCAGCTTGCCCTGGTCCTTCAGCTGGGAGAGCTCCAGAATGTTCTCGATGGCCTCGCTCTTGGCGGACTCAATAAAGCCGCAGGTGTTCAGCACCGCCACGTCGGCCCCCTCCGGGTCGCCGGTGACGGTGTGGCCGGCGTCCCGGCACAGGGCCATCATCTGCTCGGTGTTCACCAGGTTCTTGGCACAGCCGAGAGAGACAAAGGCTACTTTGTATGGCATCATCATCGCTCCAATGTTTTTTTGTTTTTTTGCAGGGAGGTTTCGCCGTCCTCCTATTTTTATGCCTTCCCCCTGGGGGCCGACTCCCCTTATCAAGGGGAGATGTCGCGAAGCGACAGAGGGGATAGGGAAAGGTGGCCCGAAGGGCCGGATGAGGGGACAGTTGAGGATTGCCCTCCGTTTACAGAGGATTCCGCCGTCTGCGGACGGCGGGTTACTTTGCCCACGGCGGCAAAGTAACCAAAACGCCGCCGGGGACGCAGCCGATGGACTACGGCTCCGCTTCGCTCCGCCTAGGTCCATAGGACTGCTTTCCCCGGACCCCATTACGGGGGACGCGTACCTGTCAGGTCTTGCAATATTTCCGGCGCGCAAAATCTGAGTGGCTGGTCTAAATTTCTCCCGGGCCACTGGGCCCTGGGGTTGCAAAAATTGCCGCCGGTGCGGTTCCATAACTGCGCCTGGGTTTTTTCAGCCAACGCTCCCGGTGCGAATCCTGGCGGGCCGGTCTGGGACCGGCCCCTACGAAGGCGTGAAACCGTTTTTGTAATTCGCCGTAGGGGCGGGTCCCAGACCCGCCCGCTCAAGCCTT
>CASEKM010000298.1 GCA_949288405.1 uncultured bacterium
TTTTTTACTGCTTTTCCAGCCACTCCCGGTAGTCCGCCGCCGCCCTCACCCGGCCCACCGCGGACAGGGAGGCCCCCACAAAGGGGAAGATCCGCTCCGCAAGCCGGCGCAGCTGCTCCCGGGTCACCTGGTCGTAGGCGGCGAGGATCTCGTCCGCCTCCCGCACCCGTCCGTACAGCAGGGCCGAGGTGCCCAGGTGGCTCATCCGGGCCTGGACCGACTCCAGCCCCATCAGGATATTGGCCTGGGCCTGATCCCGGGCCCGGTCCACCTCCTCCTGGGTGGGACCGTGGTCCGCCAGCTCCCCCACTATGGCCCGCAGGGTCTCCAGGGCACCGGCCTCCTGCTCCTGGCTGAGGGCGGTATAGATGCCCAAAAGGCCGGTGTCCGCGTGGTCGGACACATAGGAGTAGACGGTATAGCACAGCCCCCGCTTCTCCCGCAGCTCCTGAAACAGGCGGGAGGAGCAGCCGCCCCCCAGGATGGAGTTGAGCAGCAGCAGGGCATAGCGCTCCTCATCCAGATAGGACAGGGCGGGAAACGCCAGGATCAGATGGTTTTGTTCAATGGCCTTTTTCCGCACCGTGACGGCGGGGAGATAACAGGCCTCCCGCACTCTGGGGAGGGGGGCCGCCGGGCGGCCGGACAGCCGCTGGACCAGGGCCTCCACATGCCGCTCCTCAAAGGAGCCCGCCAGGGCTGCCACGATGGCGCCGGGGACATAGTGCTCCGCCTGCCACCGGCGCAGGCTCTCCCCGGTCATGTGCTCCAAGGTGGACGCCTTCCCCAGAATGGGGCGGCCCAGGGAGCGACCCTTGTACACCGCCGTGGACAGCCGCTCGGCGCACAGGTCCTCGGGGGTATCCTCATACATGCCGATCTCCTCCAGGATGACCCCCCGCTCCAGCTCCACATCCCCCTCGTCAAAGCGGGAGTCAAAGAGCATATCGCACAGCAGATCCCCCGCCCGGTCCAGGTGGCGGTCCAGACACCGGGCGTAGAAGCAGGTGGACTCCTTGGTGGTGTAGGCGTTTACCTGGCCGCCGATGGCGTCCATCTCCACCGCCAGGTCGGCGGCGGAGCGCCGGGAGGTCCCTTTGAACGACATGTGTTCAATGAAGTGAGCGGCCCCGTTGTCCTCCGCCCGCTCGTGGCGGGAGCCGGCCCCCACGAAGAATCCCAGGGCGGCGGAGCGCACATTGGGGATGTGCTCCGTTAAGATGCGGGCCCCGTTGGGGAGGGTGATGGTACGATACATAGCAGCTTCCTCACTTTGACAGAATTCATACTCCGAAGAGTATACCACATAAAGGGCGGAAACGTCCATGAAAGTTGCACAGGTCCGTACACAAAACCTGGGAATTTTTTTGCCGCCATAAATTTTTCCGGTTTTGGTATAATCCGCCCCCGCGCCGTCCACAATAGCCTTCGGAGGTGGTTTCCATGAGACGAAACCTTTTACAAAAGCTGGGCGATTTCGTACTGGGCAAGGGCTTCTACATAGTCCTGTTCCTGTGCGTCGCCGCCATTGGAATTTCGGGCTATTATCTCATCCGCTCCGTCACCGGAGGCGGGACCCCCAGCGAGCCGGTCACGGCCAATCCTTCCATCACCCTCCCGGACCACAGCGGGGGCGCTTCCTCCTCCGTCCAGCCGGCGGAGCAGGCCCCGTCCCCCTCCCAGGCGCCCGCCGTCCAGGAGGACGACCCCCAGCCGGTGAAGGAGCCCGTGCGGGAGGAGGAGACAGCCGCTCCCGCCCCGGAGGAGCCCAGAGAGGTGGTCTACACCTGGCCGGTGAAGGGGCAGATCCTGCGCTCCTTCAGCGTGGAGACCCTGGCCTATGACGCCACCATGGGGGACTGGCGCACCCACGGCGGCATCGACATCGCCGCCGAGCCCGGCCTCAAGGTGCTGGCCGCCGGAGAGGGACGGGTGACGGAAGTCCTTCAGGACCCGCTGATGGGCACCACCGTGGTGGTGGAGCAGCCCGACGGGGTGACGGCCCGCTACTCCAACCTGGCGGAGGAGACCGCGGTAGCCCCCGGAGATGAGGTGGACACCGGCTCTGTCCTGGGCACGGTGGGAAACACCGCCATCGGAGAGAGCGGGATGGAGTCCCATCTGCATCTGGAGCTGCTGATGGTGATGAACAAGCTCATGCGATTACTCCGACGTTGTTGTTCAACTGTGGTTCATCAGTGCCTGTTGCGACCATCCGAGTGTGTGGTGGTGGAAGC
>CASEKM010000299.1 GCA_949288405.1 uncultured bacterium
GACACGTACACGTCGGCCATACCGGCCATCTTCTTGGCCAGCTCCGGGTCGTTCTTGGTCTCGCCCGGCTCAAAGCGGGTGTTCTCCAGCAGCATGATCTCGCCGCTCTTCAGGGCGGCGGCCTTGGCCTGGGCGTCGGGGCCCACCACGTCGGCGGCCATGATCACGTCCTTGCCCAGCAGCTGGCTCAGCCGCTCAGCCACCGGCTTCAGGGACAGCTCGGGCTTCACCTCGCCCTTGGGCTTGCCCAGGTGGGAGCAGGCGATGACAGCCGCCCCCTGGTCCAGCAGGTACTGGATGGTGGGAAGGGCGGCGCGGATGCGCTTGTCGTCGGTGATGGCGTGGGTGGTCTTGTCCTGAGGGACGTTGAAGTCGCAGCGCAGGAGCACCTTCTTGCCGGAGACGTCAATGTCCTTCACGGTCTTCTTGTTGTAGTTCATGGTGAGAAAACTCCTCTCTAAACAAAAGTGGAAAGAGATACGGCGTTTTTATTTGAAACCGCCCGCCGGAGACCCGGCAGGGAGATTTTCCAAGTTACAGTGTGCCCCGGGAAACCGGGGTTTTTGCGCTCAGCGGCCGGAGACCATCTCCCCCGTGCCGGTCAGGCCGGGAAAGCCCTGCTGCCTGAGGGCCTCGTAGGTCAAAATGGCCACCGAGTTGGACAGGTTCAGGCTCCGGGCGTCCTCCCGCATGGGGATGCGGATGCACCGGTCATAGTGCTCCTCCCGAAACCACTGGGGCAGGCCGGCGGTCTCCTTGCCGAAAAACAGCCAGCAGTCCTCCCGGAACCGGGCGGCGGTGTAGTCCTGAGGCGCCTTGGTGGTGGCCAGCCACAGGTCCGGGTCGGGATTTTGCGCAAAGAGATCGTCCAGACTGGAGTACACATGCAGGTCCACCATGGGCCAGTAATCCAGTCCCGCCCGGCGCACCGCCTTCTCGCTGATGTCAAAGCCCAGGGGCTCCACCAGGTGCAGACGGCTGCGGGTGGCGGCACAGGTGCGGGCGATATTACCGCAATTCTGCGGGATCTCCGGTTCTACCAGTACGATATTCAGCAAATCCAGCCCTCCTTATGTGCCGGTACTCATTGTATTCCAAATGGCGGAGAAATTCAACTATAAATTGGTCGAAAAATTACAAAAAAATCAGAAAACAACCTAAAACCCCCAGGAAGGGAAGGTGTTTTGTGAAAATGGGAAATTAAGGGGAGGCTTACCGGAAAAATTCCGGGCATTGTGCCGAACTTGGGCGGGGCGCCGGGAAACTAAGGAGGGCTCTGGGTGCAAAAATGGCGGCTTCCCCTGGAAACACCGGCAATTTTGGAATGCCTGAAGGGAAATCAAGGGGCGAAAAAAGGTTTTCATTCTCCCGGGCCTATGATATAATTGTGACAATTCACCAAGTTATTTTTTCAAAAACCGCTTTTTCACAACATGAGAGAAAGGATGTGCGCGTCATGCGGATCATTTGGAACGGACATTCCTGCTTTACCCTGGAGACGGCCGGGGGCACGGCAGTGGTGGACCCCTATCTGGACGGCTCCGTCCCCGGACTGGCCCCCCTGCGCCTGCGGGCGGACGCGGTGTACTGCAGCCACGGCCACCGGGACCACGGCGCCGCCGACGTGGTTGCCCTCAGCGGCGAGACGCCGGAGATCGCCGTGGAGGAGCTGAACACCTGGCACGACGACCAGCAGGGCGCCCAGCGGGGGCCCAACGTCATCCACATCTTCCGGTGCGGCGGCCTGAAGGTGGCCCACCTGGGGGACCTGGGCTGTGAGCTGGAGCCGGAGCAGCTGGCCGCTCTGGCGGACCTGGACGCCCTGATGATCCCGGTGGGGGGCTTCTACACCATCGACGCCAAACAGGCCAAGGCCCTGGTGGACCGCCTCCAGCCCCGGGTGACCATCCCCATGCACTACCGCAGCGACACCTTCGGCTATGATGTGATCGGCCCCCTGGAGGACTATCTGGCCCTGTGCAGCGATGTGGTCCGCTACCCCGGCAACGTGCTGGTGCTGGATCAGGACACCCCCAGACAGACGGCGGTGCTCACCTACTGCCCCCAGGAGTAGGGCGAACCGTTCCCTCCCTATAAAACACAAGGACCCGCCGCAGAATTTTTCAATTCTGCGGCGGCAGCTTGTCGAGAAAGCCGGCTATGCGTCAAGCATACGCCGGGTTTGGGTCATGTAGCGGCCAAAGAAGGAGTATGCAGAGAGAGGCAAGGCTCTCCT
>CASEKM010000300.1 GCA_949288405.1 uncultured bacterium
GAATCGAGGTGTTCTCTATGCGCATTTATCACGTCTCGCCCCTTTGGCTCGTCATACCAGACGCCATTCTTACTGCCCTGCTACTGATCGGCTGGTTCCTGTTCTGAACTGCCGGTCCCACTGAACCACGAAATTTCACTCGAAAAGGAGTTTATGATACATGCGAAACCGTCTGACTCCCCAGGCCCTGCGCTACCACGCCCCGGTGCTGGTGTGCCTGCTGGCCATTCTCGTTTTGATCTTCCTGCCCACCGGCTTTGAAGGTGCCCTTCTCTACCAGGAGGCGGAGCGCTGCAAGGCCGAGGTGCTGTCGGTGGACGACTCCGCCATCATTGACACCGGCCTGGTCCGCTCCGGTGAGCAGCGCTGCCAGCTGGAAATTCTGGACGGAGCCTTCGCCGGGCAGACCGTCACCGGAATCAACATGCTCAATGGCTCTCTGGAGCAGGACAAGATCTTCGCTCCAGGGGATGTGGCCCAGGTGGTAGTGAGCCACGACGGGGACACCATCACCAACGTGACCATGACCGACCACTACCGCCTGGGCTGGGAAGCCCTGATGGCGTTGGGCTTCGCAGTGTTCCTGATCTTGTTTGCCGGGCGCACCGGCGTCCGGGCCATCGCCTCCTTCGCCCTGACGGTGCTCACCCTGTGGAAGGTGCTGGTCCCCCTGTACCTGAAGGGCTGGAACCCCATCTGGGTGGGGCTGGCCTGGGTGGGGCTGGCCATCACCCTGTTCCTCACCTTGATCATCATTGCCCTGGTGTACGGCTTTGACCAGCGGTGCTGGGCGGCGGTGTCCGGCTCCTTCCTGGGGATTTTGGTCACCTGTGTGCTGGGGGTGCTGTTCACCGACCTGTTTCACATCCACGGGGCGGTGATGGACAACTCGGAGAGCCTGCTCTACTCCGGCTACGCCCATCTGAATTTGACCCAGATCTTTATGGCCTCCATCTTCATCGGGGCCTCGGGGGCGGTGATGGACCTGTCCGTGGACATCACCTCCGCCGTCCACGAGGTGGTAGAGAAGCGCCCCGACCTGGACTGGCGGGAGGCCGCCCGCTCCGGTCTGAACGTGGGCCGGGCCGCCATGGGCACCATGACCACCACCCTGCTGTTCGCCTACTCCGGGGGCTATATCGCCCTGCTCATGGTCTTTATGGCCCAGGGCACCCCGGTGGACCACATTCAATTACAAGTATGTGGCGGCGGAGATCATCCACACCGTCATCGGCTCCTTCGGCCTGGTCACCGTGGCCCCCTTCACCGCCCTGTGCGCCGGGGTGCTCCTGACCCGGAAGAAGGGGACGCAGCACGAGCCCGGTCCAGTGGGCGCGGTACTGGAAGCGGCGGAAGGGGAAAAGTAACTCCACCACAAAAAAAGACCGGCCCGCACGGTGCAGCCGCGCAAGCCGGTCTTTCTCATAGAGCCGCCGACTCAGTTTCCCCGTCCAAACGGCTCAAACAGCGTCCACTCGCGGTCCACCAGGACTGCCAGGCCGTCCGCCGTTTCGGCGTACGGAGCGGTACAGCTCCAGTCAAAATTGGACTGTCCCTCCTCAGTGGGAAGCTCCTCTGCATAGGAGCACACAGTCCCCAAAATAGCAGAGGGCGCCACCTCCCCGGGCATGGGCCGCCCGGTGGAGGCGTAGCGGGCGCCGCCCACCATCAGAGCGGCGGGGAATTCGGCCCCAGCGTATGCCTCGTCGGAGAGCAGCTGGAAGGGGAGGGCAAAGAACCCCTCCTGCTGAACAAAATAGAACACCATCCGGTAATTCCCAGGTTCCAGCTTCTCCCGGTAGGGGGAGAGGAACAGACTGAAATCACCAGTCTCCCCCGGCGGCAGTAAGAGCAGATCGGAGGTCTCCTGGACCTCCTCCCTGGAGACGGCGTACCAGCCTCCGTCCCGCTCCACCTCCAAGACAGGCTTCTGAAACTCTCCGGCGTAGTCGCCTGTGTTTGTCACGGAGAGGGTAACTCGATCCGCAGAGAGAGGAAACTGCACCTGGGGCGACAGGGGCTGAAAGTCCCCGCTGGGGGAGCCGGGATTGGGCCGCCCGCAGCCGGAGAACAGCCACAGCAGCGCGCACAGGAAAACCGCAAGACGCTTCATCGGCCGGACCTCCCTTCAAAATTTGATTTCCATTCCCTATTATATCAGACGAAACCGCTCCCATCCAGCTGCGGCTTCAGGAGAGAAAATTTTTGTCCCGCCGGAGGATCTGTGGTACACTAGAGGTACAAAACGCAGATTGGAGGTCTGTTCCATGAAACTGCATATCGTCACCGGAGATATCACCAAATTGCAGGTGGACGCCATTGTCAACGCCGCCAACACCTCTCTGCTGGGGGGCGGGGGCGTGGACGGGGCCATTCACCGGGCGGCGGGGCCGGAGCTGCTGGCCGAGTGCCGCACCCTCCACGGCTGCCCAACCGGCCAGGCCAAGGCCACAAAGGGCTACTGGCTCCCCGCCAAGTATGTGATCCACACGGTGGGCCCCGTGTGGCACGGGGGCGGACACGGGGAGGCCGGACTGCTGGAGGGCTGCTATGAGAACTCCCTGAAGCTGGCCCTGGAGCTGGGGTGCCAGACGGTGGCCTTCCCGGCCATCAGCACCGGAGTGTACCACTACCCCCTGGAGGAGGCCACCCGCATCGCCGTCAAAACGGTCCGCCGCTTTCTGACGGAGCACCCGGAGGGCCCGGAGGTCACCTTCGTCTGTTTCAATGACACAGCCAAGGCGGCCTATGAGCGGGAGCTGGGAACTCCCTCCCCATAGGCTGCAAAAAATTTTCCCAGAGGCGGGAACCTTTTTCACTCCGGGCCGTCTATATGAGCAGACGGGAAAAATTCCCCACTGCAAAAAGGAGTGTTGACCATGAAGCGTACCTTATCCGCCCTGGTGGTGAGCGGCGCCCTGCTGTGCGCCGCCGCCCTGCCCGCCATGGCCGCCGAGCCCGCCGCCGGCAGCCAGAATGAGACCGCCCTGGTCCAGGAGGAGACCATGCCCGACAGCGTACTGTATTACGGCCAGGTCCTGGCCATTGACCGGGAGGAGGACGGAACCATCACCCGCCTGCACCTGACCTCCGAGGCCCAGGGGGACTATGTGATGAACATTTCCTCCAGCACCGTGTGGATCGACAGCACCAACTATGCCGCCTCCGACCCCGCCGACCTGGAGGTGGGCGAGTCGGTCTATGTCCACCACAGCCCGGTGTCCACCCGCTCCCTGCCCCCCCAGTCCGCGGCCTATGCCGTGGTGCGGAACTTCCCCCAGGACGCGGGGGCGGCCCAGTACCACGTGGTGCGGAACTTCCCCCAGGACGCGGGGGCGGCCCAGTACCACGAGGTGGAGGCCATTGCCCAGAACGAGGACGGCAGCGTCACCATCACCACCGACAACGGCGGGCTGATGCTCACCGTGGAGGCGGACGCCGCCGTGACCACCTACGCCGGCGAGACCGCCGCCCTGGCGGACGTGAAGGCCGGGGACCACGTGATGGCCTGGTATCCCCTTGTCATGCTGTCCTACCCGGGACAGGCCAGCGCCGGCCA
>CASEKM010000301.1 GCA_949288405.1 uncultured bacterium
GCCCACCGACCGGGCCATCGTCGCGCTGCGATTTTTCATTATGCGGCATCGGGACGAGGTCCAAGATCCGGGTTCTGACCGCCCCATGACCTTCCACGGCCTGCGCCACACCTATGCGGCGGAGAAGTACAAGGAGTTGACCAGCAGCGGCATGGGCGCCCTGGACGCACACTTCGCCGTGTCCCGGCTCCTGGGCCACGAGCGGCCGGACGTGACCAACATCTACCTGGCCTCCGTGCGGAAGGGGGAGCGCCATGAGCAGTAACTACCGCTCCTTCGATGACCTCCCCCTGACCCTGACGGTGGAGGAGGCCGGGCAGATCCTGCGGGTGGGCAGGAACACCGCCTATGAACTGGTCCGCTGCGGGAAACTCCCCAGCGTCAGGGTGGGGAAACAGAGCCGCATCCCCAGGCAGGCCCTGCTGGATTACCTCAGCCGGCAAAAATGATTGACCCGGCGCCGCGCAGGGCGTATCATGGAGCCATGATTCTCTTTGCGCGGCGCGGAAAGGAGTATTTCATATGCCGCGTAAAACAAAAGCGATCAGACGGGGGAAGAACGAGGGCAGCGTCTACCAGCGGAAGGACGGCCGCTGGGTCGGCCAGGTGACCGTGGGCTACCGGGAGGACAACGGCAAGCCCATCCGCAGGTACACCTACCAGGCCACCCGGGAGGAGGCGGCCCACTGGGTGGCCCTGCAGGTGGCCACTGAACTGGACCGCGCCGGCAGCGTCCGCAGCGGGGAACTGCTCCTGAAGGACTTCCTCCACAACTGGCTGACCGCCTTCAAGGTCCACGAGGTGTGCAGCCGGACTATGGCCCTCTACTACGACGCGGAGCGCCTCCACATCGCCCCGGCGCTGGGGGACCTCCCCCTGGGGGAAGTGACGCCGCTGAAGATCCAGACCTTCCTCTACCAACTCCAGGCGGAGAAGCGCCTGTCCCAGCGGACCATCTCCCTGAACAAGAGCGTCCTGGTGCAGATGTATGACTACGCCATGGAACTGGGGCTGGTAGAATCCAATCCCGCCCGGAACGCCAAACTCCCCCGGCAGAGCAGAAAAATAGACGATGGGGACAGCAAAGTGATCCCTATCGCCCAGCGGGAACAACTATTGAAGGCGGCGGAGAGCGACCCCATCCTGTGCCCCATCCTCACGCTGCTGATGCTGACGGGGATGCGGATCGGGGAGGCCCTGGCCCTCCAGTGGAAGCATGTGGATTTTCAAAACCGCACCATCTCCATCCAGCAGTCATTGACCCGGGAACTGGAGTTTGACGGGGAGGGGCGGACAAAGAAAACCGCCGCGGCCCTGGGCGTCACGAAAACCCGCTGTTCCCGGCGGGTGATCCAGGCCCCGGATCTGGTCCTCCAGCGGCTGCGGGAGTGGATGCGCTATCTCTCCAAACGGAAGGGGGGCCTGGAGGCGCTGGTGCCGGAGGGGTTCGTGTTCTGCAGCACCCGGACCATGGGGATGCGGACGTACAGCGGGTTCCGGGCCAGTTTCCGCCACTTCCTGGAGCGAAACGGCTTTGGGGACCAGCATCTCAACCTGCACCGGTTCCGGCACACCTACGCCTCCATGCTGCTGGAGCAGGAAATCAGCCCCAAGGTGGTGCAGAAACTGCTGGGGCACCGGGACGTCAGCACCACGCTGGGGGTGTACAGCCATGTGGTGCCGGAGGTGTTCACGGGGGTGACGGCGGTGGTGAACACGGCCTCGGAGCAACTGCTGGCGGGGACCTACGCCCCCCGGCAGGGCCGGGAGCGGGTGCTGGCGCAGTTGCGGCAGTTGGAGGCGCTGCTGGGAGCCGACGGGGAGGGTGCATAAGCCGCAGCGTACAGCCGCGGGAACGCCACCGACGCCGGGAAGCCCTGGGACAGAGGAAAAAGCCGTACAGTTTCATACAGCCAGAGAGGGAACACAGAGCGACATCCGGCAACACAAGGCGGGATTTTGTCCGCCGATGGCGCACAGCCCAAAAGTTTCCAAAATAGCAGAAAACCCTTGCAGCGCAAAGGCTGCAAGGGCTTCTTCCTGGTGGAGACTGCTGGACTCGAACCAGTGACCTCCTGCGTGTGAAGCAGGCGCTCTAACCAGCTGAGCTAAGCCTCCGAAGCGGAACGGATATATGATACCCCAGGGGAGCGGATTTGTCAACACCTTTCTTACAAAAACTTTGCCGAACTTTTACAGACCGCCCCATAT
>CASEKM010000302.1 GCA_949288405.1 uncultured bacterium
CGGCATCACCGAGCTGGTGAAGGTGGAGCAGGACTGGGTGCCCCATGAGAAGGACACCTCCCTGTACATCCGTCCCTTTATGGTGGGCCTGGACGCCGCGCTGGGCGTGCACAGCTCCCACCACTGCCAGTACATCGTCATCGTCTGCCCCGTGGGCGCCTACGACCCCGAGGGACTCAACCCGGTGAAGATCTATGTGGAGGACCAGGACGTCCGCGCCGTCAAGGGCGGCACCGGCATGGCCAAGACCGGCGGCAACTACGCCGCCTCCCTGCGGGCCGGCGACCGTGCGGAGGCCCAGGGCTACAGCCAGGTGCTGTGGCTGGACGGCGTCCACCGCAAGTACATCGAGGAGGTCGGCTCCATGAACGTGATGTTCAAGGTGGACGGCAAGATCCTCACCCCCGACCTGAACGGCTCCGTGCTGCCCGGCATCACCCGCCGCTCCTGCATCCAGCTGCTGAAGGACTGGGGCTATGAGGTGGAGGAGCGCCGCATCTCCGCCGAGGAGCTGTTCGAGGCCGCCGAGAACGGCAAGCTGGAGGAGGCCTGGGGCACCGGCACCGCCGCCGTGGTGTCCCCCATCGGCGAGCTGGCCATGGAGGACAAGAAGGTCACCGTCAGCGGCAACAAGATCGGCCCGGTCACCCAGCGCCTGTACGACGAGCTCACCGGCATCCAGTGGGGCCGCCTGCCCGATCCCCACGGCTGGATCATGAAGCTGTAATTGCCCGCCGCTCCCTTAAAGCAACAAAAATCCAGGGTCCGAGGAAATCTCGGACCCTGGATTTTTATACAGAGAGAGGGTTCAGGACCAGGACTCCTCCAGCTCGGAGCGCTTGGCCCGGCCCATCAGGTCGATGACCACCAGCTTGGGGTCCCGGCCCTCATAGAGTACCTCGTAGGCGGCCTGGGCAATGGGCATCTCCACCCCGGTCTTCTGGGCCAGGGCCCGGGCGTTGGCGGCGGCGTAGTAGCCCTCCACCACCGCGCCGATCTCCTCCAGGGCCTTCTGGACCGGCACCCCCTGGCCGATGAGAATGCCGCACCGGCGGTTCCGGGAGTGCATGGAGGTACAGGTGACGATCAGGTCGCCCACTCCGGCCAGGCCGGTGAAGGTCTCCTTCCGCCCCCCCAGGGCCACTCCCAGCCGGGCCATCTCCGCCAGCCCCCGGGTCATGAGCAGGGCCTTGGTGTTGTCCCCGCAGCCCATGCCGTCGCTGCACCCGGCGCACAGGGCGATGACGTTTTTCAGGGCGGCGCAGATCTCGGTGCCGATGGGGTCGTTGCTGGTGTACACCCGGAAGCGGGGGTTCATAAACAGGTCCTGGACCAGATTGGCGTGCTCCGGCCGCTCCGCGGCGGCCACCACGCCGGTGGGGATGTGCCGCCCCACCTCCTCCGCGTGGGAGGGGCCGGACAGGACCACCACCGGGCAGGTCCCGCCCAGCTCCTGGTCGATGATCTGGGACAGGCGGAGGGAGGACTCCTTCTCAATGCCCTTGGAGGCGGAGACGATTACCGTCCCCGGCTTTACGATCCCCCGCAGCTTGGCGGCGGTCTCCCGCACGGCGAAGGAGGGGGTGACCATCACCACCACTTCGCTCTCCCCGGCGGCGGCCAGGTCGGCGGTGAGGTTCAGTCCCTGGGGCAGGGGCACCCCCTTGAGCATGGGGTTCTCCCGGGTCCGCTTCAGCTCCTCGGCTTTTTGGGGGTTGTGGGACCACAGGGTCACGTGGTGGCCGTTCTCTTCCAGCACCAGGGCCAGGGCCGTCCCCCAGCCGCCGCTGCCCACTACTGTAATTCTCATAGATTCTTCCTCCCACTCTGTTGTCTTAGAGAGTGGAGAGTGAAGAGTGGAGAGTAGAGACACGGTGTCCGGCGAAGCCGGACAATTTCAAATCATTCGCCTCCGGCGAATTCAATATCTTCACTCTTCACTTTCCACTCTTCACTCTTTCTTGTGGTGCAGAGAAAATTTGTTCTCCGTGCCGTGGAGCAGCCGGGAGATGTTCCCCCGGTGCATAAACACCACCAGCCCCCCCAGCAGCAGGCCGAACAGGGTCAGGGTCAGATCATGGTACACAAAGTAAGTAGCGAAGGGGAAGCTGGCCCCGGCCCAGCAGGAGCCCAGGGACACATACCGGGTCAGAACCGCCAGAAGGAGGAAGCCGCCCCACACCACCAGGGCGATG
>CASEKM010000303.1 GCA_949288405.1 uncultured bacterium
GCCGATGAAGGACTTCTCACAGGCCATTCCGGCGTAGGAGATGTGCCGGAATGGCTCTCGAGCGTTCACATCAGACAGATGGACCTCCACGGCGGGCAGGGCCACAGCCTTGAGCGCGTCCAGAATGGCCACGCTGGTGTGGGTGTAGGCGGCGGGATTGATGACGATGCCGTCTGCCCTCCCATAGGCCCACTGGATCTTGTCCACCAGATCCCCCTCGTGGTTGGACTGGTAGAGTTCCACTTCCACGCCGTACTCGGCTGCCGCGGCGCGGACAAAGTTCTCTAAATCGGCGTAGGTCTGTTTTCCGTAGATATCCGGCTCCCGAATCCCTAAAAAATTCAGGTTAGGACCGTTTAAGACCAAGAGCTTCACAGTTCCAGCCTCCTTATGATCTCCAGGGCGGTCTCCTCCGGAGTCCCACGGTTGTCCACAGTCAGGTCCGCCAGCCGCGCGTACAGGGGGGCGCGCTGCCGGTAGAGCTCCTCTGCGGGGACAGCCTGAGACACGGGACGCCCCCCGGTGGGCAGCAGAGACAGATCCCGGCGCAGATAGATGATGGTGGAATTCTGCCGCATGGGGTCCCAGTTTTCCTGCCGGGTGACGATGCCGCCGCCGCAGGCGATGACCAGGCCGGATCTCTGGGCGGTCTCACACACGGCCCGGTGCTCCCGAGCCCGGAAGCCCGCCTCCCCTTCCCGCGCGAAGATCTCCGGGATGGAACACCCGGCGGTTTCTTCCACCTGCTGGTCCAAATCTACCAGGGAGCGCTCCAGCCGGCGGGCCAGCTCCTGTCCGATCGTGGACTTTCCGCAGCCGGGCATGCCGATGAGCAGCAGGTTTTTGGTCTGCCGCTCCATGGCTGCGATGATCTCCTCCACCCGCTCTGCGGGGATGGAGCGGCCCAAAAACCGCTCAGCCGCCGCCCGGGCCTGGGCCACCAGCATACCCAGACCGTTGGCCCGCCGAAGCTCCAGCCGCTCCGCGTCCAGGAGCAGCTGGGTCTTGGAGGGATTGTACACCACATCGAAGACCCCCTCGCAGCGGGGAAATTGCTTCAGGTCCACGGGCGCGGTCCCGGCGTTGGGGTACATGCCCACCGGGGTGGTGTTGACGATCAGCTCCGCATCCCGATGCCGGTCCAGATTGCCGTAGTTGTCTGGTCCGCTGCGGGAGATGACCACGATATTGCCCGCCTGAAGGTCGGACAGCACCGCCCGCACGGTGAGGGAGGCCCCGCCGCTGCCCAGCACCAGGGCCTTCTTCCCCTTCACCTGGGCGCCGGAGGACTGGAGCAGGTACAAAAAGCCGTCGTAGTCGGTGTTGTCCCCGTAGAGGGAGCCGTCCGGCCGCCGGACGATGGTGTTCACGCTGCCGATGCGCCGGGCCGCCGGGGAGAGCTCTTTGCAGTAGGGGATGACCGTCTTCTTATAGGGCATGGTGACGTTCATGCCCAGGAAGGCCCCGCGCAGCAGGAAGGGCCCCACCTCCTCCGGGGTGAGCTCCACCGCCTGGTAGTCGTAGCTGGCCAATTTTTGGTGAATGGCAGGGGAGAAGCTGTGGGACAGATGCTCCCCCATCACGCCGTATTCCAGATGCTCCGGGATCATATCAGCAGATCACCTCGTTGTAGGTGCCCAGATAGCGGAACTGCTCGCTCTCCTCCTCCAGATCCCGGAACAGCCGCTCCATCTCCGGGGCGTAGACGGAGCACTCCAGGTCGAAGTAGAACATGAACTCGAACTCCCGGTTGGGGAGGGGGCGGCTCTCCAGCTTCCGCAGGTTGATCCCCAGGGCATAGAACTTGGAGAGCACATTGTACAGGGAGCCGGGCTTGTGGGGCAGGATCATCATCAGGGAGGTGCGGTCCGCCCCGGGGTAGATCTCCGGATTCTTGGAGATGCAGATGAAACGGGTGTAGTTGTTGTCCTGATCCTGGACGTTGGTCTTCAGCAGGTTCAGGCCGTACTCCTCCCCGCAGAACCGGGAAGACAGGGCGGCCACATCGGTGCGCTCCGACTGGGCCACCATCCGGGCGGCGATGGCGGTGTTCTCCACCACGGTGACCTTCACGTTTTTCAGCCCCGCCAGGAAGCCGGAGCACTGGCTGATGGCCTGCTCGTGGGAGAACACCTCCCGGATGTCCTCCAGCTTGGTGCCGTGCTTGGCCAGCAGATTGTGGCTCACCTTCAG
>CASEKM010000304.1 GCA_949288405.1 uncultured bacterium
TGAAGTCCTTGCGGCTCATGCCCACGGACTCGTCCGTCAGGGCCTTGTAGCACAGCTTGTCGCAGGCGTCGCTGGCGTTGGAGATGATCTCCCGGAGAAAGATCTCCTTGTGGGTGTAGATGGAGTTGATCATCAGGTCCAGCAGGCGCTTGGACTCCGCTTGAAATTGTTTCTTTTCCATGGTCACAGTTCCTCCGTGTATCAAAACAAAGTTGGGAAACAAAGATAATGTTAGCACTCAATTCTCTTGAGTGCTAACATTATGATAGCGCGGTTTGGGGAAAAATGCAAGGGGGTTCATAATTTGTTTACACTTGGAGGACTACTCCGCCGGGCACTGGCGGCCGGTGTGGTCGATGGTGTAGTCGGTGTTGTATTCCCCGTCCAGGATCAGCTGGGAGATGGGCACCAGGGTGTACCCGTCCCGGATGAGGGCCTCCAGAATGGCGGGCAGGGCCTCGGGGGTGTGGAGGGCCGCGTTGTGGAAGAGGACGATGGACCCGGGCTGGACCTTTTTGGTCACCCGCTCCGTGATCTCCCCGGCGGGGATCTCCTTCCAGTCCAGGCTGTCCACGTCCCACTGGATGGGCTCCATCCCCAGGGCCCGCACCGCCCGGATGGCGTTGTCGTCGTAGTCCCCGTAGGGCAGCCGCACCAGGGTGGGCCGCACCCCGGTGATGGCCTGGATCTTGTCGTTGCAGGCGTTCAGGTCGGCCGCGATCTCCTCCGAGGACAGCTGGGGGTAGTGGGCGTGGGTGTTGGAGTGGTTCATCACCTCGTGGCCCGCGTCGTGGAGGGCCTTCACCGACTCCGGGTATTTGTCCGCCCACTCCCCCACCACAAAGAAGGTGGCCTTCACCTGGTAGCGGCCCAGAATGTCGATGAGCTGCTGGGTGTCCTCGTTGCCCCAAGCCGCGTCGAAGCTGACGGAGGCCAGCTTCTGGTCCCGCTGGACGCAGTAGATGGGCAGCTGCCGCTGGGATGCGGAGGCGTCCACGGCGACGGGATAGTTGACCACATAGAACATCAGGCACACCGCCGCGGCGCAGGCCGCCAGGGTCAGGAACCGGCGGCGGATCAGGATGGTTTTCATGGCATTTCGCCTCCCCGAAAATATGCGTTGGCCAGCACCAATATATGCCATGCCCGGGCCGGGCATGCCTGCCCGGAGACGCGCGATGCCCGGAAGCTGAGCTTCCGGGCATCGTCTTATCTGGGCTGCGGGCTGGGAGGGCGTCAGAGCCGCCCCGAGCGGTAGAGGCCCCCCTTCTGGGCCTCGATCCCGTTCCGCTCCAACAGGTCCTCCACGGTGGCGAAGCAGTAGCCCTTGGCCAGCAGGGCATCCGTGATGCGCACCGCCGCGTCCACCGAGGTGGGGTACAGGTCGTGGAGGAGGATGATGTCCCCGTCCCGGACGTGCTCCACCACCCCGGCCACGATCCGGTCCACGTCCCCGTCCCGCCAGTCCTCCGGGTCCACCGACCACAGGACGATGGGGCTGTCCGCCCAGGCCTGGACAGAGGCATCGGTGCTGCCGTAGGGGGGGCGGAGCCAGAAGTCCCCCTCCTCCAGGATGTCCAGCAGCAGACTGCGGGTCTTGCCCACCTGCAGGTCGAAGTCCGCCCGGGACAGGCCGGTGACCTCCACATGATCATAGGTGTGTACCCCAATCTGGTGGCCCTCCGCCGCCATCCGCCGCACCAGGTCCTCATTGCCCGGGATGCGGTGGCCCAGGAGGAAAAAGGTGGCGGGCACCTCCCGCAGGGCCAGCTCGTCCAGCAGCCGCCCGGTGGTGGAGGCGCGCGGCCCGTCGTCAAAGGTGAGGGCCACCACCGGCATACGGCTCTCCGGGATCTCCACCTGCGCCTGGGCGGAGGCGGGGGCGTCCGCCTCCGGTACGGCGGCGGGCACCGCCAGCATAAAGCACACCACCAACAAGGCCCAGCTCACCCAGGGCGCCCCGCTGTCCCGCACACATTCCACCCCCGCCCGTTGTTCGTTTCCATTCGTCAGTATGTGACGGCAGAGAAGATTTGTTGCGGTGAAATTTTTGTCAGAAACGGCCCTGCAGAGGGGAGAATAGGTACCCCCCGGCAAAGCCGGGGGTTCTTCCTATGCGGGCAAAGCCCTATGTTACTAGCGGCGCCTGCTGGCGCTTTTTGCGGTCTGTCAGCTGCGAGGGGC
>CASEKM010000305.1 GCA_949288405.1 uncultured bacterium
CGCGCCCCAGGGGGCGGAGGAGGGGGCGGAAGTCTGCACCCTGCCCGGCGGCGAGGAGGTCAACTTCTACCAGGTGCTCCCCATCTACCGGGACGAGATGGAGTACAAGCAGAGCCACAGCGCCGAGGAGCTGTTGGACAAGTTCACCGATGTGAGCTTTGTGGTGGACCCGGAGCGGCCCGACGTGCTGGAGCTGGAGCCGGAGGGGGAGGACGGGGCGGCCTGGACCCTGGACCGGGCCGCCTGGCACCTGGCCAGCATCCGGGAGAAGCGGCTCCCGGTGGACGAGATCACCGCCTACAACCACCTGGCCATCTACCTGCGCTGGTGCATGGAGCAGGACCTGATGAGCCTGGAGTTCCTGGAGCGGAACTGGGGACCTGCGTCCCCTGATCCGGGACCGGCTGGGCGGGCAGCTGTTCTCCGCCCTGTTCGACGAGGAGGGGGAGGCCTTCGCCCGGTCCTACTACCGGGAGGACGGCGAGTCCTATTACCCCAGGGATGTGGACGCCTATGCCCTGCACTATTTCGGCTCGGAGCGGTACCACGCGGAAGAATTCCAGGACGAGGCCTATCTGTTCGTCCCCTTTGCCGAGGACTACTACCAGGCCATGGCCCAAGTCATCCAGCGGCGCTGGGACAGCTGGGAGGCACTGCGGTAAAGAGGGAAATCCCGCAAGCCGGGCAGGATGGGCGGAAGCAGAGCTGCCTGGCAAGCTGACCAAGGCAATCCGGCACAATACAACCTGGGCCTCCGGGGGCAGAACGCCCTCGGAGGCCCATGTTTTCTCTGTCTGTGGCTGAACCTGTGGTCATGCGAAAAA
This sequence comes from uncultured bacterium, assembly GCA_949288405.1. Lineage (GTDB taxonomy): Bacteria > Bacillota > Clostridia > Oscillospirales > Oscillospiraceae > Lawsonibacter. Next base: position 825 of record CASEKM010000305.1, read on the forward strand.
TGCACGGCCTCTTGATTTAAAAAGTGAGCGAGAAGTTGAAAAGGCTGCCATTTTCTCTCGAAAACAGCGGTTTTTGTGGCAAGCAACAGCAATCTGGGTATTTCAAATTTTGAATTAGCCATCTTAAATCTTGCCCACCAGCCCTTCTGGGCCGCGCCGCTTTTGCGGTGTTCGAGCGTTTTGCCATAAAAATGGATTCACCTGCTTTCCCACAAGTTACCACGAACACACTTTTGCGATGGTGTTGACAAAGAGATCATACCTCCAATGTGTAGTATGCACCCGCTCCCTTTCCCTGTAAAGTCAACTTTTGATTCTTCACCAGCCGTTGCAGGATGCGAAACGCTTTTGCCGGAGAAACATGCAGTAATGCGATTACATCCGCAGGTTTGATTTAAAATCCGGCTGCAGAAAGAGATCCAGCAGCTGCCCAAAACACATCAGATTATAGTCTCCTGCAGAGCGGCGGGCGGAATCGCCGATGCCTACCGTGACCATTCCAGCCGCCCGGCCCGCCTGGACCCCAGCCACTGCGTCGTCTACGGCGGCACATGCCTGGGGCGAGAGATCCAACATTTGGGCGGCAGTCAAAAAGATTTCCGGGTCTGGTTTAGAGCGGGTAATGCAGGTCCCATCAGCCACCGCATCCAGAAGCGGCCTCAGCCCAGTGCGCGTCAAAATCAGCCCGGCGTTCTTGCTGCCCGAGGCTAGGGCCAGGCGGTACCCTCTCCGCCGCAGCTCCCGCAGCGTAGGCAGCACATCAGCCGGAAGGTCTGACGGAGAGAGCCGGGCGAGCATGGCCCGATAGGTCTCGTTTTTTTCCTGGGCAAACCGCTCCTTCTCCTCTGCGGAATAGATATGATCGGTGTGCTCCAGCACAATTTCCAGGCTCTCCATCCGGGAGATTCCCCGGCAGCGGTCTCCCTGCGCCCGGTCAAAAGGGATTCCCAGCCGGTCGGCCAGCCCTTTCCAGGCCAGGTAGTGCAGGTTGTCCGTTTGAACCAATACGCCATCCAGATCAAAGCAAATTCCCTGTATCATCCTCTATGTACTCCTTTGTTCGCGGGCAAGTGTCCTGATATTCCGAGGGAGAGATCCCCACCACCTTTTTAAACGTGGCGGAAAAATAGGTCACGTCCCGATAGCCCACCTGCTCCGCCACCTCATAAACCTTCAAACGGCAGTCCCGCAGCAGCTCCATAGACTTGTGGATGCGGTACCGGGTCAGATAGCTCAGGAGGGTGTAATCCGTTTCTTTCTTGAACATGTGACTCAGATGCCCCTCGCTGATACCCAGGCTCTGTGCGATGCTCCCCACGGTGATGCCAGGATCATTGTAATGTGCGCCGATATAATCCATGGCCTCCAGGACATATTTGCTCTTATCTCCTTTTTTCAGTCCTGGGATTCCATGGACGGCCTCTTTCTGCTGCATCCGGCTCTGGAGATTCCGCACCGCCTGTTCCAGCTCCCCGTCGTGGAAGGGCTTCAAAAGGAAGTCTACCGCCCCCAGCCGAAGGGCGCTCTGGGCATAGGAGAAGCTGTCGTAGGCGGTGAGGATGATGACGTACACCGGGTTTCCCGCCTCCCGCAGGCGGCCCGCAGGCGGAGGAGCATCTCAATGCCGTCCATTCTGGGCATTTTCAGATCGGTGATGATGAGAGATGGGGAGAGCCGTTCCACCGCAGCCAGGGCCTCTTCGCCGTTGGATGCCTCCCCCACCACGACACAGTCCAGCGCGGCCCAGTCCACGGCCAGCACGATTCCCTTGCGGATGAGCTCCTCATCCTCGACCACAAGTATCTTCAGCATGGTTCCTCCTCCTTGATATGCAGAGCAGCATGGTTCCTCCTCCTTGATATGCAGAGGCAGCACTGCGGTAATCTGCGCCCCGGCACAGTCGGTTCGGTTGCTTAAAAAGAGTCCGAACTGTGCCCCATAGTGCTTGCGCAGGATGGTATCCACATTGTACAGCCCCAGATGTCCCCGGGACCGTTCCCTGTCCCGGCTGGCATAGGGGCCCTCCAGCTCCGGGGGCAGGCCGTGCCCGTTGTCCCGAACCGCCAGAGTCAGCACGTCCCCCCGGCTCCATGCCTGGATCTGGATTTCGCCGTCCGGCTGTCCGGACAGTCCGTGGAGAATGGCATTCTCCACAAGGGGCTGAAGCATCATCTTGGGGACCAGGGCCTCCTCCAGCTCCGGCGGGATATTCAGTACAAAGGCAAAGGAGCCGGACAGACGGATACGCTGAATCTCCACATAGCGCGCCACAATTTCCGTCTCCCGGCCGAGGGAAACAAATTCCTCCGGAGAGACGCAAAAGCGCAGAATGTCGGCCAGATTGGTGGACATATCCGCCACCTGGGGCACATGGTGGATTTTGCTGATCCACTTCATGGTATCCAGCGTGTTGCACAGAAAATGGGGATTCAGCTGGGCCTGGAGCATCCGGATCTGCGCCTCATTCAGTTCCCTTTGATTTTCCACCAGCTGCTCCTGATTTCGTTTCAGCGCCACCAGCATCCCATTAAACCGCTCCGCCAGCTGTCCCAGCTCGTCGTTGCGCTCATGGGGAACATAGATATCCAGATTGTTGTGGACCACCTCGCCAATGGCCCGGTGAAGCCGTTCAATGGGGTAGAACAGCTGACGGCTCAGGGTGAAGCTCATGGTCACCGCCAGGGCGAGGCATACCAGGGCGCTGGACAGACTGATGGTGTATAGGATATGGATGGTTCCCCGGTCAAAAACCTGGGGCTGACGCAGGACCACGTACAGTCCGGTGGTTTTGTCCTGAAGCGCCGGATGGGAAAATTCCTCCCCCGCGCCGCTGAGGGGCTCTCCGTCCAAAAGGCGCCGCCGCAGATCCTCCGCCAGAGAGGCGGCAAGGGCGGGCTTAGAACAGTAAACCGCCCGCCAATAGGGGCTCATCAGAAGCAGGTCGCAGTTGTCTCCCACCGTTCCGTCCAGCAGCCGGTGGAGATCCGATTGGTAAAAGCTGACCAGCAGAAATCCCAGCGCTGTGCCGTCCGCTCCGTTCAGCGGAACCGCCCCTACCAGCAGCGGTGCGCTGGAGGCCCCGGGGTCCTCAGGGGTCAAAAAGGTCAGCACCCCCCGCTGGCTGGCCTGATACAGGACCCCCCACTGGGTCGACAAGCTGCGGCCGGCGGTGCTCCGGGTGGAGCAGTACCAGTTCCCCAGACCGTCGTACAGGTCCAGGCGGGCCAGCGTCTGGGCGGATTGGACGTCCTCCAGGAACAAGCGGTAGACTTCCCCCTGCGTAGGGCTGCCCTGAAGCAGGGCCTGGGAGAGCACCGCGTCTCTCTCCAGGGCCGCAGCTGC
>CASEKM010000306.1 GCA_949288405.1 uncultured bacterium
ACATCACCATCACCTCCTCCACCAACATGTCCAAGGAGGACATCGACAAGGCCGTCAAGGAGGCCGAGCAGTTCGCCGCCGAGGACAAGAAGCAGCGGGAGGCCGCGGATGTGCGCAACCAGGCCGACCAGATGGTCTTCCAGGCGGAGAAGACCCTGGAGGACATGGGGGATAAGATTTCCTCCTCTGACAAGGCCGATGTGGAGTCCGCCCTGGGCAAGCTGAAGGAGACCCTGAAGGGCAACGACACCGAGGCCATCAAGAGCGCCACCGAGGAGCTCACCAAGGCTTTCTACGCCGTCAGCGAGAAGCTCTACCAGCAGCAGGGCGGCCAGGCTGGCCCCGGCCCCGATATGGGCGGCCAGGCCGGCGGCAATGACAACGGCGGTCCCGACGTGGTGGACGCGGATTACACCGTGGTGGACGACGACAAGAAATAAGAATGATCTATGTCCGCGCGGGCGGGGCATCGCCCCGCCTGCGCGCCATTGCGCCTGTTTAAAAAGAGTGAAGAGTAAAGAGTGGAGAGTGAAGATATGGTCATTCACTCCGGTCATTTGCGCCGCAGACCCTATCTCCACTCTTCACTCTCCACTCTCAACTCTGAAACAGAGGTGATATTATGCCAGAACAGAAACGAGATTACTACGAGGTGCTGGGCGTGAGCAAGGGCGCCTCGGATGATGAGATCAAGAAGGCCTACCGGAAGCTGGCCAAGAAGTACCACCCGGACATGAACCCGGGAGACAAGGAGGCGGAGGCCAAGTTCAAAGAGGTGAACGAGGCCTACAGCATCCTGTCCGATTCCGACAAGCGGGCCCGCTACGACCAGTTCGGCCACGCGGGCGTGGACCCCAACTACGGGGCCGGCGGCCCCGGCGGGGGCTTCGGCGGCTTCGACATGGGGGACATCGACCTGGGCGACATCTTCGGCTCCTTCTTCGGCGGGGGCTTCGGCGGCTTCGGGGGGAGCTCCTCCGCCCGGCGCAACGGCCCCCAAAAGGGGGAGAGCCTGCGGGCCAGCCTGACCATCTCCTTTGAGGAGGCCGCCTTCGGCTGTGAGAAGGAGATCAACCTGACCCGCACCGAGCAGTGCGAGGCCTGCCACGGCTCGGGCGCCGAGCCGGGCACCACGGCGGAGACCTGCCCCGACTGCCGGGGCACCGGCGTGGTCCGGGTGCAGCAGCGCACCGGTGGTTTCGCCTTCTCCAGCACCGCCCCCTGCACCCGGTGCCGGGGGACGGGCAAGATCATCCACACCCCCTGCAAGGCCTGCGGCGGCAACGGCAGCGTAAAGAAGACCAAGCGGGTCACCGTCAGCATCCCTGCCGGTATCGACGAGGGCCAGGCGGTCTCCCTCCGGGGCCAGGGCAACGCCGGCAAGAACGGCGGCCCCGCCGGGGACCTGATCGTGGGGATTCACATCCGGCCCCACCCCCAGTTCCAGCGGGACGGCACCACGGTGCTCTATGAGCAGCCGGTGACCTTCTACCAGGCGGTCATGGGGGCCGAGCTGGAGATTCCCACCATCGACGGCAAGGTGAAATACAATCTGCCCGCCGGGACGCAGACCGGGACCACCTTCCGCCTGCGGGGGAAGGGCATCCCGGAGCTGCGGGGCCGTGGACGGGGCGACCAGTATGTCACCATCCGCATTCAGGTGCCTACCTCCCTGAACAGCGAGCAGAAGGAGGCCCTGCGGGCCTTTGCTGAGGCCATGGGAGAGGATGTCCCGGAGGAGAGCGGTCTGAAGGGATTTTTTGACAAACACAAAAAGCGCAAATGATCCCATGGGGCGGTCCAGAGAAATTCTCTGGACCGCTTTTTCTTGCGGAATTTCTCCTGGTAGACCGCGCCGGTCTACCAAATGTCTACCAGGTCTACCGCCGGGAACCGTTGCCGCTCAACGGTTCCCGGCTTTTTTGTGTTTCGTCGTTTTGACGGGCGGTCTACCAGCGGTCTACCAGTCTCATTTTTTCGGGAGAAAACCTCGGTTTTCTCCCTCTTTTTTCGCCTTTTTGCAACATTTGGAGGGGTGCAAGGGGCGTTATGCTGGCATTGCAAGGTGAAATGTTTTGTTTTAGTCAAAATGTTTGCCAAACAGCGCCAAAAATCATCTCTTTCCTGCCTGAATTTAAAAGGAGGAATTCCAATGAGAAACCTGAANCTGCCTGAATTTAAAAGGAGGAATTCCAATGAGAAACCTGAAGCGTGCTCTCAGCCTGGGTCTCACCGCGGCCATGATTTCCGGCCTGATGGTGATGGGTTCCAGCGCCGCGAGCAGCAGCTACACGGATGTGGCCGACACCAACAACGTGGAAGCCATTGAAGTGCTCAAAACAGTTGGCATCATGGTGGGCGATGAGCACGGCGACTTCAATCCCGACCAGAATGTCACCCGCAACGAGATGGCTGTTGTCATGTGTAACCTGATGGACTACACTGTGGCCAGCTATAAGGGCACCTCTCCCTTTACCGACGTGCCCTCCTGGCCGCCCAGGCTGCTCTGATGATCATGAAGGCTCTGGGCTACTTCCAGTACAGCTCCGACTTCGGCAGCGACTGGCAGCTGTCCACCGTGTCTCAGGGCAACAAGATCGACCTGTTCGAGGACGTGGACTCCGGCGTGCGTGAGGCCATGACCCGCAACGACGTGGCTCAGCTGGTCCTGAACGCCCTGGAGGCCGGCACCGTTGAGGCCGAGTCCGACGGTTCCTTCCAGATCGGCGATGTGTCTTTTGCCAGCGGCGTGAAGTACAACTATGTCACCAGCAACCGCGACTACGCCAGTGCTATCAGCGCAAAGGAGGCCACCTCCTCCAGCAGCGACACCAAGGGCTATATCGTGGAGCTGGGCGAGAAGCTGTACCAGGGCGACCTGACCCGCGAGAATTTCGTGGAGGACGACTATACGGATGAGTTCGGCCGTCCCGCCAGTCACTGGGAGTATCAGGCCGACGAGATCGGCACCTTTGCCGATAAGGCTGACTACGTCTTCACCGCCAAGGTAACCTCCAAGGCCCTGTACAACGCCATCGGCAAGACCGCCGCCGAGTACAAGAACTGGGATGTTTCCATCAACGGTGAGTCTGTAGCTTACACCGGCGAGACTCTGATGGACAACAAGAGCGACGACGACAAGTGCTTCCTGGAGTATGAAGGCGTTGATCTGCCCCACTCCACCGACACCTACACCGGCAACGGCGTGGTCACTGAGGTCTATGTGGATGGCACCAACCGCACTGTGGACATCGCGGTCATCAACTACTATGCCGCTGAGGTTCTGGATGTGGATGAGGACGACGGCACCATCACCCTGTCCTCTTTCTACGGCCCCGCTACCACCCGTGACGAGTACACCACCGCCGATTTCGCTGAGGACGACATCGTTATGTACTCCTTCTCCAACCTGAGTGAGGAGATCGAGGACGTGTACGCCGCCCAGGAGATGACCGGCGAGGTCACCCGCGTCCGCTCCAATACCGTGAACGGTGAGGAGAGCGACGGCGACTACTTCGTGGCTGACGGTACCACCTACAACTACAACAAGACCATGGACGCCGATGACCGGCTGGTCACCGAGAATGTGGACAACGACGTGGTGGCCTATCTGGACGCCAACGGCTATGTGGCCTACATTGACGAGTCCGCCATGACCTATGACTACGCCTATGTGCTGTCCATGGGTACCGAGAGTGACCAGTACGGCGGCGGCGACAAGGCCACTGTCTATGCCCGCCTGATCCTCAC
>CASEKM010000307.1 GCA_949288405.1 uncultured bacterium
GTCCCGGATGGTGTCGGTCTGGTCCCCGTTGGTGACGATGACCGTGCCGTCCTCCAGGGCGCGCACCGGGTGGTAGATGATAAGGGAGGGGTCGGTCATCTTGCTCTCGTCAAAGGCCTTGGTGCGGATGCCGTCCTCGGTGGCCTCGAAGATGCGGTTGCGGCTGTTCTCACTGCGGCCCATGATGAAGTAGACGATGACCGCCTTCTTGTCGTCGGCGGAGCGGCCCAGGACGATGCCACGGCCGGGGTAGGGGTGGGTGTTCAAAATCTCGTTCAAATCCAGTGTTTTCATATGGTTAGTCCTCCTTTTTGGGGTCGTCTGTAGGTGATGCGTGATACCAGGACAGATAGCTCTTAGTCAACTGAATCACCAGGGGGATAGCCCCCATCGGGGTCAGCAGTAGTCCGAAAATAACACATAAGTCGCTGTAGAGCAGATGAGCGGCGATCAGCAGCAGAACGCCGCCCAGCAGGCAAAAACCCGCCGCCAAGATGGTCTGAATGGACATAAGCGCCTCCTTTCCCGCAGTTACACCAGCAAAAAGGGCGCACCGCGTTTTTAGAAACGGTGCGCCCAGACGGTCGGCAAATTTCCACGGCGATGCTCCCCGTGGTCCATTCCACTTCCGTCAGTTACACCGCGTGCTTGGTTATAAGAAAAAAGTTGAAAAATAAACGATCATTCTGCATGTTCCAACACCCGGACGGTGCGGCCCTCCACCTTCAGACGGTCCTGGCAGAACAGGGACACCGCCTGGGGCAGCAGCTTCCACTCGCACTGCTCCATCACTCCGGGGTGTCGTCGGGCAGTACGTCCACCGCTTTCTGGGAGACGATGGGGCCCCCGTCGCACTCCTCGCTGACGAAGTGGACGGTGGCGCCGGTGAGCTTCACCCCGTACTCCAGGGCCTTCTCGTGGACGTGGAGGCCGTAGCACCCCGGTCCGGCGAAGGAGGGGATGAGGGCGGGGTGGACGTTCAGAATGGCGTTGGGGTAGGCCTGTACCATCTCACCGGTGAGGATGACCATGAACCCGGCCAGCACCACCAGGTCGATGCGCGCCTCCTTCAGCTTTTCGGTGAGAGCCACCGTCATAGCCTGGTTGGAGGGATAGGACTTCCGGGCGACGACGCAGTGGGGGATCCCCGCCTTCTCCGCCCGCTCCAGGGCGTAGGCGCTGGGGTTGGAGGAGATCACCAGAGAGAGTTCTCCCCCCACGATCTCCCCCCGGCCCTGGGCGTCGATGAGGGCCTGTAAATTGGTCCCCCCGCCGGAGACCAGCACGGCAATGCGCTTGGGCATGAAGAAAACCTCCCAAATAAGAGTGAAGAGTGGAGAGTTGAGAGTGAAGATAACGCACTCATGTGGTGTGAAGATTATCTCAACTCTTCACTCTCCACTCTCAACTCTAAAATCATACCAGAACGACGCCGTCCTCCCCGGCCACCACTTCACCGATCTGATAGGCGGTCTCGCCGGCGGCGGAGAGGATATCCAGGGCGTGCTGGGCCTGGGCGGCGGGCAGGGCCAGGATCATGCCCACGCCCATGTTAAAGGTGTTGTACATGTCCCGCTCCGGAATGTTCCCGGTCTTCTGGATCAGGTCGAAGATGGGCAGGCGGGGGAAGGAGTTCAGGTGGATCTGGGCGGTGAGGCCGTCGGTCATCATCCGGGGCACGTTCTCATAGAAGCCGCCGCCGGTGATGTGGCTCACCGCGTGGACGTCGACGCCCCCCTTGAGCAGGGCCTTCACCGCCTTCACATAGATGCGGGTGGGGGCCAGCAGGGCCTCGCCCAGGCTCTTGCCGCCCAGGTCGTCCCGGGGAGTCTTCAGGTCGGCGTGCTCCACGTCGAAGATCTTCCGCACCAGGGAGAAGCCGTTGGAGTGGACGCCGGAGGAGGCCAGGCCGATGAGCACGTCCCCCTGGGCCAGCTTCTTGCCGTCGATGATCTTCTCCTCGTCCACTAGCCCGACGGAGAAGCCGGCCAGATCGTACTCCTCCTCGGGGTAGAAGCCGGGCATCTCAGCGGTCTCGCCGCCCACCAGGGCGCACTCCGCCTGGCGGCAGCCCTCGGTGATGCCGGAGACGATGTCCGCGATGCGGGCGGGGTGGTTCTTGCCGCAGGCGATGTAGTCCAGGAAGAACATGGGAGCGGCGCCCCCGCACACGATGTCGTTGACGCACATGGCCACGCAGTCGATGCCCACGGTGTCGTGCTTGTCCATCAGAAAGGCGATTTTCAGCTTGGTGCCCACGCCGTCGGTGCCGGACACCAGCACCGGCTTCTTCATGCCGGTGAGGTCGGGGGCGAACATGCCGCCGAAGCCGCCCAGGGTGCCCATCACCCCGGGGATGTAGGTGGACTCCACCATGGGCTTGATGCGCTCCACCGCCTCATAGCCGGCGGTGACATCCACGCCGGCGGCGGCGTAAGATTCCGAATGGGAGTTTTTCATACCAAAACCTCCAATGTAAGAGTGAAGAGTGGAGAGTTGAGAGTGGAGAGGCTGAGACTGGCAGTGTGAGCATATCTTCACTCTCCACTCTTCACTTTCCACTCTAAAAAATTATTCCTTTCCGTTCCAGCAGTAGGTGCACACCTTGTCCCGGTCCAGGCCGATGGCCTCCAGCAGGCCGTCCAGGGACTGGTAGCCCAGGGAGGTGAAGCCGAATTTCTCGCAGATGGTCTTGAGCATGCACTGACCGCGCTCGCTGGTGCCGTCGGCGTACTCCTCCAGGTGCTGCTGTCCCTCATCCCCCTCCAGCTCCTGGACGGTGCGGCGGGCCAGCAGGTCCATGTCCGAGTTGCCCCGGGAGAAGTTCAGGTACTTGCAGCTGTACATGATGGGGGGGCAGGC
>CASEKM010000308.1 GCA_949288405.1 uncultured bacterium
GGACCTGTTGACCATCAGCGGCCACAAGATCCACGCCCCCAAGGGGGTGGGGGCCCTGTATGTCAAGAGCGGCCTGAAGCTCCCGCCGCTCATCCGGGGAGGCGGCCAGGAGGGCGGCCTGCGCTCGGGCACCGAGGCCACCGCCCAGATCGCCGCCTTCGCCGCCGCCGCCCAGGCGGGGAGAGAGACCCTGGAGCGGGATATCGCCCACATGGCCCAACTGAAGCAGGAGGCGCTGGCGCGCCTCACCGCCCAGGTCCCCGGCCTGAAGCGGGTGGGGGACGGGGCCGCCCCCCACATCCTGGCGGTGACCCTGCCCGGGTACAAGAGCGAGGTCATCGTCCGCTTTCTCAGCGACCGGGGAATCTGTCTGTCCTCCGGCTCCGCCTGCCACAAGGGAAAGCCCAGCCACGTGTACGCCGCCCTGAAGCTGCCCAAGAAAGAGCTGGACGGAGTTTTACGCATCAGCTTCTCCTATGACACTGCCCTGGAGGACGTGGAGGCCCTGGCCCAGGGCCTGAAGGCCGCCCAGGAGCAGCTGTTCACCAGCCTGTCGTAACAGAAAAGCGCTTGGGACGGCGGCGAGAGACCCGACCCATAACATCAGAGTCCCGATCCTGTTCGGAATTGCAGCCCCGCAGGGGGCGGCGGTCCCCAGGAAAAATCAAAAGGAGATGCCCCATGAAATTTACCGTTTTGATGGAAAACACCGCCCCGGAGGGCTCCTGCCTGGCCTCGGAGCACGGGCTGTCCCTGTACCTGGAGCACCGGGGGCACCGGCTGCTGCTGGACGCGGGCTCCTCTGGGAAGTTCGCGGACAATGCCGCCGCCCTGGGGATCGATCTGAGCCAGGTGGAGCTGGCGGTCCTCTCCCACGGACACTACGACCACGCCGACGGACTGCGGCGGTTCTTCGCCGTCAATCCCACCGCATGCGTATACGCCCGGCCCCAGGCGGGCGGTCCCTACTTCTCCACCTCCCAGGGAGAGCCCCGGTTCATCGGCGTCCACCGGGACATCTGGGAGGGGCAGCGCGGCCGCTTCCTCACCCCGGAGGGACTGACGGAAATTTTAGAGGGGGCCTGGCTGGTCCCTGAGACCGTCCACGGGGGCCCCTTCGCCAGCCGGGAGACCGCCCTGCTGCGGAAGACCGGGCCGGACCAGTTTGCCCCCGACGACTTCTCCCACGAGCAGTCCCTGGTGCTGGAGGGGGCGCGGGGGCTGGTGGTCTTCAACTCCTGTTCCCACGGGGGGATCGTGAACATCGTCCAGGGGGTAACAGAGCAGCTGGGCAAGCCGGTGTACGCCGTGGTGGGCGGCCTGCATATGTTCAGCCCCAAGGCCCCCAGCGGCATGAACTGCACCCCGGACTACGCCCGCTCCGTGGCGGACGCCCTTCTGGAGCAGGGGGTGGAGCGGGTCTATACCGGCCACTGCACCGGCGAGGCGGCCTTTGCCGTGCTGAAAGAGCGGCTGGGCGAGCGGCTCTTTGCCCTGACCGGGGGCATGGAAGTGGAGCTGGCGTGAGCTTTAACGGGCGGAGGTTCCCCCGGTGGGCCGCCCGGCTTTGTTCGATGCCCGCACTGCGGCCTTAATTTCCAGAAAATGTACGCAAACGTCCCACAAAGGGGCGAATTCCTCCTTATTTGAACGGACCAAAGCCTTCCCCCCCACAGGGGGGAAGGTGGCTGGCCGTAGGCCAGACGGATGAGGGGGGGCTTGAGAGAGCTCAACACCTCTGTAGTCACCCTCATCAGTCACCCTGACGGGTGACAGCTTCCCACTTCTAGGGGGAAGCCTGGTCCCAACTCAAACAAGGAGGAATTTTTTATGGCGAGCAATTACACGGAACACTACGATTTGTGCCAGTGGGAGGCAACGGACCAGGTACAGCGCACTGACTTCAACGCAGACAACGCCAAAATCGACGCGGCGTTGGATGCGCTGGCGGGGCAGGTGGCGGAGAAGGCGGACGGGGATGATTTGATATCGTTGGGCCAAATGGTGGAACAGAAGGCCGAGATCTCGGAGTTAACTGAGCTGGATGGACGGGCGCTCCGGTGGGCGCTTGGCTCCTACGTGGGTACTGGGACTTATGGAAGTGATTCGCCAAATCAGCTTGACTTTTCCAAAACCCTG
>CASEKM010000309.1 GCA_949288405.1 uncultured bacterium
GATCAACGGCAAGCTCATCGAGTCCCCCAAGAGCTTCCAGGTGGCCTGCACCATCGTCACCCAGATCATCGCCTGCGTGGCCTCCAACCAGTACGGCGGGCAGAGCGTGGAGATGAGCCACCTGGGCAAGTACCTGCGCCTGACCTATGAAAAGTACCTGCGCAAGACCCGGGAGGCCGCCCCGGAGCTTCCCGACGCCACCGTGGAGAAGATCGCCGCCGCCCGCACCAAGGACGAGCTGAAGAGCGGCGTGCAGACCATCCAGTACCAGATCAACACCCTCATGACCACCAACGGCCAGTCCCCCTTTGTCACCCTGTTCCTGGTGCTGCGGGAGGACGACCCCTATATCAAGGAAAACGCCGCCATCATCCAGGAGATCCTGGAGCAGCGGCTGGAGGGCATCAAGAACGAGAAGGGGGTGTATATCACCCCCGCCTTCCCCAAGCTGGTGTATGTGCTGGATGAGTGCAACTGCCTGCAGGGAGGGGAGTATGACTATCTCACCCGGCTGGCCGTCAAGTGCTCTGCCAAGCGGATGTACCCCGACTATATCTCCGCCAAGAAGATGCGGGAGAACTATGAGGGCAACGTGTTCTCCCCCATGGGCTGCCGCTCCTTCCTCTCCCCCTGGAAGGACGAGGAGGGCAACTACAAGTTTGAGGGGCGGTTCAACCAGGGGGTGGTGTCCATCAACCTGCCCCAGGTGGGCATCCTCTCCGGCCGGGACGAGGACAAGTTCTGGTCCCTGCTGGACGAGCGGCTGGAGCTGTGCTTCGAGGCCCTCATGTGCCGGCACAACGCCCTGAAGGGGGTGCGCTCCGACGTGTCCCCCATCCACTGGCAGTACGGCGCCATCGCCCGGCTGCAGAAGGGGGAGACCATTGACAAGCTGCTCTGCGGCGGCTATTCCTCCATCTCCCTGGGCTATATCGGCCTGTATGAGGTGACCAAGCTGGTGAAGGGCTGCTCCCACACCCAGCCCGAGGGGGAGGACTTCGCCCGCCGGCTGATGAACCACCTGCGGGAGACCACCGACCGCTGGCGCAGGGAGACCAACATCGGCTTTGCCCTGTACGGCACCCCCGCCGAGAGCCTGTGCTACCGCTTTGCCCGCATCGACAAGGAGCGCTTCGGCACCATCCCCGACGTCACCGACAAGGGCTATTACACCAACTCCTACCACGTGGACGTGCGGGAGGACATCGACGCCTTCTCCAAGTTCACCTTTGAGAGCCAGTTCCAGAAGATCTCCTCCGGCGGGTGCATCTCCTATGTGGAGATCCCCAACATGCGCCACAATCTGGAGGCCATGGAGGACGTGGTGCGCTTCATCTACGACAACATCCAGTACGCCGAGTTCAACACCAAGAGCGACTACTGCCAGGTGTGCGGCTACGACGGGGAGATCCTGGTCAACGACGACAACGAGTGGGAGTGCCCCAACTGCGGCAACAAGGACCACGCCAAGATGAACGTCACGAGGCGCACCTGCGGCTATCTGGGGGAGAATTTCTGGAACGTGGGCAAGACCAAGGAGATCAAGGCCAGAGTGCTCCACCTCTGAGTCCAATTAGGAATTAGAAATTAGGAATGAGGAATTTCCCTTTCAGGGGGACCCTCAATTCCTAATTCCTCATTCCTAACTCCTAATTTTAAAAACACGGAGTGTTTTTATGAACTATGCCACCATCAAGTGGGCCGACGTGGCCAACGGCCCCGGGGTGCGGGTGTCCCTGTTCGTGTCCGGCTGCACCCACCGCTGCCCCGGCTGCTTCAACCAGGAGGCCTGGGACTTCGGCTACGGCCAGCCCTTCACCCGGGGGGAGGAGGACCGGATCCTGGCCGCCCTGGCCCCGGCCCACATCAAGGGCCTGTCCCTGCTGGGGGGCGAGCCCTTCGAGCCGGCCAACCAGCGGGCCCTGCTGCCCTTCGTGCGCCGGGTCCGGCAGGAGCTGCCGGAGAAGGACATCTGGGCCTTCAGCGGCTTCACTCTGGAGGAGCTGCAAAGCGACGGCTCCCATCCCCGATGCGAAGTTACGGATGAAATGCTGTCGCTGCTGGACGTGCTGGTGGACGGACGATTCGTGGAGGAACTCAAAGACATCTCCCTGCGGTTCCGGGGCAGTTCCAACCAG
>CASEKM010000310.1 GCA_949288405.1 uncultured bacterium
CTCTCAGATTGTGGAGGCATCTCCCCTGCGGCCGGAATGCGGCCTACTCCTCCGGCTCCCCGAACAGGCGCACATACTGGAGGCGCTGGTAGTCCTGGATCTTCTCCGTGTAGCCGTTGGTCTCCAGATGGCTGTAGGCGTTCCCCTCCCCGTCGGTATATCCCACAAAGGTGAGGGCAGGGATGGTCTGCTGGAGGCTCCACAGGAAGCTGCCGTAGGCGTCGGTCTCGATCCCCGCGTACCGCAGCAGGTACTGACCCAAAAAGTTCAGGCTGGTCTCCTCCGGGCCGGTCCCCTCCAGGGGGTAGTTGGCCCAGATGACGAAGGGGGTGCGGTACTTGTCCATATACTGCCCCATGGTCATATCCGCCTGGGCCACGCCGTAGGCCTTGTCCAGGAAGGCCTGCTCCACAGAGGGCTGGTGGTCCCCGAACATGAGGATGATGGTGGGCTCCTCCTGCTGGGAGAAGTAGTCCACCAGCAGCTGAAAGGCCTGGTCCGTCTCATTGACCAGGGTGAGGTACTGCTCCGCCATGGGGTACGCTCCCGGCTCGTCCGCCAGCTGGATCTGGGCGGGGTAGCTCTCGTCCGTATAGCTGCCGTGGCTCTGAATGGTCACATTGAAGAGGAACAGGGGCTCCCCCGGCTCCTTGTGCTCAAACTCCCAGATGATCTGCTGAAAATCGGAGCGGTCGCTCACATAGCCGTGGACCATCTCCTGCTCCACGTCCATGTCCTCCCCGCACTTGAACTGGTCGAACCCCAGGAGCGGATAGGCCTGGTTCCGCTGCCAGGAGGTGCGCTCCCCCGGATGGAAGGCCAGGGTACGGTAGCCCTCCTCCCGCAGCAGGGAGGCCAGAGAGGGGGAATCCCTCAGGATGTACTGCTGGTAGGGGATGCTCCCCGAGGGCAGAAAGGCCATGGAGTTTCCCGTGAGGAACTCAAACTCGCTGGCGCTGGTGCCCGCCCCGAACACCGAGGTGTAGGCGTGTCCCCAGACGGCGTTGTCCAGGGAGCGGATGCAGTCGGTGACGCTCTCCGTCAGCTCCAGATTGCCGAACTCCTCAAAGTCGGCCCAGGACTCGTTCATAATGGCGATGATGTTGGGCTTCTCCACCGCCGTCTCCGCCTGCTCCGGCAGCTCTACCTGGTCCATGATCCAGGCCAGCCGCTGGGGGGTGGTGTCCTCCGGCTCCTCCACCTCCATAAACTCCGTGTTCCGCAGGAAGGCGGCCACCGCGCCGCTCTTTTTATAGGCTCCGGTCTGGTCCCACACGTCGGTCTCCACGCCCAGCTCCCCCAGGAAGCTGGTGTGGACCGCCGGGACCAGACACAGGGCCCCCAGCGCCAGGCACAGCAGACGGACGGGCGCGGTCCTCCGGTCCATGAGAAAACGCCCTTTGGAAAACTCCCGCCGCAGGAGCCACGCCAGCCCCGCCACCAGAGCCGCCGCCGCCAGCATCCGCCAGGTGGGGACAAAGGAGTAGGTCCCCGACACCGCCGCCGCAGTTCCCAGGGCGGTCAGGTCCCAGGGAAGCACCGGCGTTCCCCGGTACAGAGAGACAAAGTAGTTGGCCGCCCCCCACACGCCGCACAGAATATGGATGAGCACGCAGCACACCGCCGGGTGGCCCGTCGCCGCCCACAGCAGGAAGTAGGCCCCGCCGATACACAGTCCGTTGGCCAGCACCACCCCCGGGGCCATCTCCCAGGGGAGCGCGCCCAGAACAAACTGCATCAGATAAAACGCCGTAAAGGGCGGCAGGACCAGCAGCGCCGCCCGCCCCAGCCGCTCCTTGGAAATCAGAACTTTGTGTTCCATGGAATCGCTCCTATATTTTACTTACATTTAACACCGGCTTTCTATTCTACACAGCTTCCGTCCATTTGTCAAAAGGGGACAAAAAATTTTTGCGAAAACTTTTTTCAAAATCAGTTGACACCGGCCCCTTTCTGTGGTAAGATATTGCTCGTTCCGGTTGATACATAAGGAACGCCCCACTTGCGCGAGTGGTGGAATTGGTAGACTCGCTGGCTTCAGGTGCCAGTGCTCGCAAGGGCGTGCGGGTTCGACTCCCGCCTCGCGCACCAAAACGAAAGGA
>CASEKM010000311.1 GCA_949288405.1 uncultured bacterium
AAAGTTATTCTTCCCATTTGGGGAAAAGCGTGCGATAATAGAGGCACCACAGGCGCGCGTCGCCAAAATCAAAGGGGGAAGTCCATTGAAAGCGGGAAAGGGTTACAGCCCGGAAAATCTGCACTACCTGAAAATGCTGGCCAAGCAGTATCCCAACGTGCAGGCCGCCAGCACGGAGATCATCAACCTGCAGGCCATTCTGAACCTGCCCAAGGGCACCGAGCACTTCATCTCCGACGTCCACGGGGAGTACGAGGCCTTTGAGCACATCCTCAACTCCGCCTCCGGCGTGGTGCGGGAGAAGATCGACGACCTGTTCGGCTCCAGCGTGTCCCGGACGGAGCGGGACCAGCTGGCCACCCTGATCTACTACCCCAAGGAGAAGTTAGAGGAGATTGCCCGGGAGACGGAGGACATGCGGGAGTGGTACCGCATCACCTTCCACCGGCTCATCGAGGTGTGCCGGCTGGTGAGCTCCAAGTACACCCGCTCCAAGGTGCGCAAAGCCATGCCCCAGGAGTATGCCTACATCATCGACGAAATGCTCCACACCCACTATGAGGACAGCGACAAACGGGACTACTACGAGAACATCATCAGCACCATCATCGACATCGACCGGGCCTCCAACTTCCTCATCCAGATGTGCGAGCTCATCAAGCGCATGGCGGTGGACCACCTGCACCTGGTGGGGGACATTTTCGACCGGGGCCCCGGGGCGGACATCATCCTGGACTCCCTCATGGCCTATCACAGCGTGGACATCCAGTGGGGCAACCACGACATTCTGTGGATGGGGGCGGCCTCCGGCTCCCGCACCCTGGTGGCCACGGTGCTGGCCAACTCCCTGCGCTACAACAACCTGGACGTCATCGAGACGGGCTACGGCATCTCCCTGCGGCCCCTGTCCGTCTTTGCCGACGAGGTGTACCGCAACTGCGACGTGAAGCAGTTTGCCGTGAAGATCGCCAGCGAGGACGAGGACCACTACACCGAGAAGAGCAAGCTCCAGGCGGCCCGGATGCACAAGGCCATCACCATGATCCTCTTCAAGCTGGAGGGGCAGAAGATCCTGCGCAACCCCTGCTTCGGCATGGAGGACCGGCTGCTGCTGGACAAGATCGACTACGAGCGCAAGACGGTGAACATCCAGGGGGTGGACTACCCCATGGAGGACACCGACTTCCCCACGGTGGATCCCAAGGACCCCTATACCCTCACCCCGGAGGAGGACGAGCTCATCAACCAGCTCACCCGGTCCTTCCTCCACAGCGAAAAGCTCCAGCGCCATGTGCGCTTCCTCTACTCCAAGGGCAGCCTGTACCGGGTGTTCAACGGCAACCTGCTCTTCCACGGCTGCATCCCCATGTCGGAGGACGGCAAGCTGCTGAGCTTCTCCATCGGATGTAAGGATCTGTCCGGCAAGGAATTCCTGGACTATGCCGACCTCACCGCCCGGCGGGCCTACTACAACAAGCCCGGCTCCAAGGAGCGGCAGTTCGGCATGGACTTCCTCTGGTTTTTGTGGGCCGGGCGCAACAGCCCCATCTTCGGCCGGGACCGGATGACCACCTTTGAGCGGCGCTTCATCAAGGATGAGGACACCTGGACCGAGCCCAAAAACGCCTACTACCGCTACTACAACGACCCGGCGGTGTGCGACGCGCTGCTCAAGCAGTTCGGCCTGGAGGGGCCCCACTGCCACATCATCAACGGCCATGTGCCGGTGAAATCCAAGAAGGGGGAGAGCCCTATCAAAGGGGGCGGCAAGCTGCTGGTGATCGACGGGGGCTTCTGCAAGGCCTATCAGAAGACCACCGGCATCGCCGGCTATACCCTGATCTATAACTCCGCCTGCCTGCGCCTGGTGTCCCATGAGCCCTTTGCCGGCCAGGCCGCCGCCATCCGGGGCAACCGGGACATCGCCTCCACCTCGGTGGTCTTTGAGCGCATGGAGCACCGGATGAAAATCGCCGAGACCGACGTGGGCCGCCAGCTCCAGGAGCAGATCGACGATCTCATGGACCTGCTCTCCGCCTTCCGCAGCGGCGCCATTGTGGAGGACCACAAGGAATAAAATTT
>CASEKM010000312.1 GCA_949288405.1 uncultured bacterium
GTCTCCAGCTCGTACTTGCCGGCGATCTCCTCCGGGGTCATCAGCCGGGTGCAGGGGATCTCCCCGTAGAAGTAGTCCCCCTGGGTGGTGCCGAAGGCGGGGACGCCCTTGCCCGCCTGGGCGAAGGAGGTGGCCCAGCGGCTGTGGGTGTGGACCACGCCCCCCAGAGCGGGGAACGCCTTGTAGAGAGCCAGGTGGGTGTCGGTGTCGCTGGAGGGCTTGTACTTGCCCTCCACCCGCTCGCCGGTCTCCAGGCTGACCACCACCATGTCCTCGGGCTTCATGTCGTCGTACTCCACGCCGGAGGGCTTGATGACCATGAGGCCCTTGTCCCGGTCGATGCCCGACACGTTGCCCCAGGTAAAGGTGACCATACCGTACTTAGGCAGCAGCAGGTTGGCCTCGCAGACTTGTTTTTTCAGTTCTTCCAGCATAACAGCAGTGCTCCTTCCAAACAGATCGTTTTCAATGCGTCAGGCCGCCGGAGAGGGCCTCCCCTCCCCGGCGGCCTGCTTCCATGTTACAGGTTTTTCAGCTTCCAGGCAATGTCGTTGTAGAACAGTTCCTTCTTGAACTCCTCCACCTTGGTGTCCTTGGTGATGTGGACGCACTCGATCTGCATCATCTCGGCCCAGTCCTCCATCATCTCCGCGGTGACGGCGGTGGACAGGACGGTGTGGTGGGCGCCGCCGGCGTGGATCCAGCACTTGACGCCGGTGAGCAGGTCGGGGGCGGGCTTCCACATGACCCGGGCCACGGGCAGGTTGGGCATGTCCAGGATGGGCTTGATGACCTGGATGTCCTGGATGATCAGGCGCATCCGGCCGCCCATGTCGATGAGGGAGACCACGATGCCGGGGCCCTCCTGGCCCTCGAACACCAGACGGGCGGGGGGCTGGCGGTCGCCGATGCCCAGGTCGTGGACCTCGATGCGGGGCCGGTTGGCGGCGATGGAGGGGCACACCTCCAGCATGTGGGCGAGAGACCTCCTGGCCGGGCTCCAGATCATAGGTGTAGTCCTCCATGAACAGGGTGCCGCCCTCCAGGCCCTGGGCCATCTGCTTCATGATGGCGGTCATGCCGGCCACCTTCCAGTCGCCCTCGCCGCCGTAGCCGATGCCGTCGGCCATCATGTTCTGGCTGGCCAGGCCGGGGAGCTGCTCCATGCCGTACAGGTCCTGGAAGTTGTTGATGAAGGCCTGAGCCCCCTCCCGCTCCAGAATCTTCCGCATGGCCGCCTCTTCCTTGGCCTGGTAGCGCACGGTGTCCATATCGTCGGTGGCGAAGTCGTAGCGGTCCTTGTACTGCGCCATCTGCCCGTCGATCTCCGCCTCGGTGACGGCGTCCATGGTCTCCACCAGGTGACCCACCGGCCAGTAGTCCACCTGCCAGCCCAGCTTGATCTGGGCCTCTACCTTGTCGCCCTCGGTGACCGCCACGTCCCGCATGTTGTCGCCGAAGCGGACGATGCGCAGCTTGTGGGAGAAGGCGTAGCCCACCGCAGAGCGCATCCAGGAGGCCAGCTCGTCCTGAACGGGCTTGTCCTGCCAGTAGCCGGCGATCACCTTCCGGGGCATGCGCATGCGGGCCCCGATGAAGCCGTGCTCCCGGTCGCCGTGGGCGGACTGGTTCAGGTTCATGTAGTCCATGTCGATCTCTTCGTTGGGGATCTTCCGGCCGTACTGGGTGGCCAGGTGGCAGTAGGGCTTCTGCAGCAGGCCGAAGCCGTGGATCCACATCTTGCTGGGGGAGAAGGTGTGGCACCAGGTGATGACGCCGCAGCAGTTGTCGTCGTGGTTGGCGTCCAGCATCACCTGGGTGATCTCCGCGTCGGTCTTGACGGTGGCCTTGTACACCACCTTGCAGGGCAGATTGCCGGAGGCGTTCAGGGTCTCCGCCATCTCGGCGGCCCGCTTGTCCACGGTCTCCAGCACCTCGGGGCCGTACAGGAACTGACTGCCCACCACAAACCAAAATTCACAATTTTTCATGTCCATGAGAAACGACCTCCAAATCGTCATTCACTGTGTCGCTGTCGTTGGGAAAAGCCGGGCGGGCGGCGGGGCCGGCCCGCCCGGTTTCACTCCCATCTCTCCTCACACTCGGGGCCAAAGGGCCCAATGGAAATCCCCGTTGGGGGGATCACGCCAGATGGTCCACCGCGGCGCGCTCGATGGACAGGCCCTTGCGGTAGCGGTCCATAAAGGCCTCGAAGCCGTCCACGTCCCGCTGCTCGGGGGCCAGGGTGGACACCCGCGCCCCGGCGAACACCTTCTTCTCCAGGTAGTCCTCCAGGGACTCCCCGTCGGCCTTGGCCACCCGGTAGGCGGCCAGCAGGGCCATGCCCCAGGGGCCGCCCTCGCCGGCGGTCTCCATGACGGACACCGGGGCCCCAGCCGCGGCGGCCAGGATGCTCTGGCCCACCATGGGGGTCTTGAAGAAGCCGCCGTGGCCCAGCAGCCGGTCCACCGCCACCTGCTCCCCGGCCAGGATGTCCAGGCCGATCTTCAGGGTGGCCAGAGCGGACAGCAGCTGCGCCCGCATCAGGTTGGGGAAGTTCAGCTCCCCCTCGGGGGCGCGGCACAGCAGGGGCCGCCCCTCCTCCAGGTTGGTGATGGGCTCGCCGGACAGGTAGTTGTACAGCAGCAGCCCGCCGCCGTCCGCCGCCCCCTTGGCGGCGGAGGTGAACATGGCGGTAAAGACGTCGTTCATGTCCGGGGTCTGGCCCAGGGCCTCCAGAAGGCCCTTGAACACCTTGGCCCAGGCATTGATCTCGTTGGTGCAGTTGTTGCAGTGGACCATGGCCACCGGCTTGCCGGTGGGGGTGGTCACCATGTCGATCTCCGGGTAGACCTTGGAGAGGGCCTTCTCCAGCACGATCATGGCGAACACGCTGGTGCCGGCGGACACGTTGCCGGTGCGGGGGGCCACCGCGTTGGTGGCGTGCGGGGGGCCACCGCGTTGGTGGCTGCCATGCCGGTGCCCGCGTCCCCCTCAGGGGGCGCCAGGGGGATCCAGGCCTGAAGGGCGCCGGTGGGGTCCAGCAGCTTGGCCCCCTCGGGGGTGAGGAAGCCCGCGTCCTCGCCGGCGGAGAGCACCTTGGGCAGGATGTCCCGCAGCTTCCAGGGGTACCCCTTCTCCGCGGCCAGGGCGTCAAAGGAGTCGATCATGCCCTGGTCATAGTCGCAGGTACTGCTGTCGATGGGGAACATGCCGCTGGCCTCGCCCACGCCCAGCACCTTCTTGCCGGTGAGCTTATAGTGGACGTACCCGGCCAGCGTGGTCAGGTAGACGATGTCCTTCACATGCTCCTCCCCGTTGAGCATGGCCTGATACAGGTGGGCGATGGACCACCGCTGGGGGATGTTGAAGGAAAAGCGCTCGGTGAGCTCCGCCGCCGCCTGGGCGGTCATGGTGTTGCGCCAGGTGCGGAAGGGGGCCAGAGGCTCCCCCTGGGCGTCCAGGGGGAGGTAGCCGTGCATCATGGCGGAGAAGCCCATAGCTCCCACCCGGGTGAGCTTCTCGCCGCACTTGGCCTCCACGTCGGCGGACAGCCTGGCATAGGCGTTCTGCAGGCCGGTCCACACGTCGTCCAGGTGATAGGTCCACACCCCGTTCTCATACCGGTTCTCCCAGCTGTGGTCGCCGGAGGCGATGGGCGTGTGGTCGGGGCCGATGAGGACCGCCTTGATCCGGGTGGAGCCCAGCTCGATGCCCAGGCAGGCCTGACCGGAGGTAATGATCTCTTTCAGTTCCATCATATTCGCCTCTTACTTCTTTCTTGCCTTGATGAGGGCAAACACGCTCTGGAGGACGATGAAGAAGCACAGCAGAGCGGCGGTGAGCACGTTGGGCCAGGA
>CASEKM010000313.1 GCA_949288405.1 uncultured bacterium
CACGCTGTGCGCCCCTGCTGCAGCAAGACAAGAAAACGGGGCGGCCCTGCGGGCCGCCCCAAAACTCTGTTCCGATCAAATTTACAGCAGGATGATGCCGGAGGCGTCCGCCGCCGCCATGGTCTCCTCATCCCACAGGGACACCTGCACTTCTCCAATGTGGGCCTTGCCCAGGAGCAGCATGGACAGCCGGGACTGGCCGATGCCGCCGCCCATGGTCAGGGGGAGCTGGCCGTTCAGGAGCATCTTGTGGAAGGGCAGCTCCCGGCGCTCGTCACAGCCGGCCAGGGTGAGCTGCTTGTCCAGCACCTGAGGGCTCACCCGGATGCCCATGGAGGACAGCTCGATGGCCTGGCCGTTGACGCTGTCCCAGCACAGCAGGTCGCCGTTCAGGTTCCAGTCGTCGTAGTCGGGGGCCCGGCCGTCGTGGGGCTGACCGGACTTGAGCTTGCCGCCGATGCCCATGAGGAAGGTCACCGGGTGCTCCTTCACAAAGGCGTTCTCCCGCTCCTTGGGGGTGAGGCCGGGGTACAGGTCCTCCAGCTCCTGGGAGGAGACGAAGGTGACCTCCTCGGGGACCTCGGGCAGGACGGACAGCTGGGGGAAGACAGAGCGCAGGAAAGCCTGGGTGTCCCGCAGGGCCCCCACGATGGACCGGACGGTGTCCTTCAGTTCCGGTCCTCCTCGGTGATGATCTTCTCCCAGTCCCACTGGTCCACATAGGCGGAGTGGAGGTTGTCCAGGTCCTCGTCCCGGCGGATGGCGTTCATGTCGGTGTACAGGCCCTCGCCCGGGTGGAACTGGTACCGCTTCAGGGCCAGGCGCTTCCACTTGGCCAGGGAGTGGACCACCACGGCGGTGTCGCCCACCCCACGGATGTCAAAGGACACGGGGCGCTCCACGCCGTTCAGGTCGTCGTTCAGGCCGGAGGAGGCCGCCACGAACAGGGGGGCGGACACCCGGTGCAGGCGCAGGGCCCCGCTGAGCCGGTCCTCGAACAGGCGCTTGAGCAGGCCGATGGCCTTCTGGGTCTCGTAGATGCTGAGCAGGGGGGAATACCCCTGGGGGATGCTGGTCTTTGCCATAGTGCAGTGCTCCTTTTCCTATCAGATCCCTGCGGCGCCGCCGCGGGTTTGCAATCACGAAGGGTATTATACTCAATTTTTCAGGAAAAGGCAACGATAGGAGAAGAGAAATTCCGCGGCTCTTGCAGATTGGCTGGATCTGTGCTAAAATCCACCTGCCGCGCACAGCGCGGTCAGAACAAACAGAAAGAAGGAATTCGAGATGGGGCGAATCTTTGATTCGGTGTCTGGGCGCTGACCGGGAGGTCTGCGCAGTGACAGACGCGGAGCCTCCCGAAAGACATCACATCTTTTAGGAGGAACTTTCCCATGAACCGGGAGAATAAGAGAAAAACATTTGAAAAAGGATACTACAAGACACATCCCTGCCATGATAGCTTCACCTGTCGCGTGTGCGGCCGCCTGGTGGTCCCCGAGGCCGCTGGAAGTGAGCACCGCAACCACTGCCCCAACTGCCTGACCAGCCTCCATGTGGACCAGGAGCCGGGAGACCGCGCCTCCGACTGCGGGGGCATTATGGACCCCATCGGCGTGTGGGTGCGCCGGGGCGGCGAGTGGGCCGTCATCCACCGGTGCCGCCGGTGCGGGAAATTGAGCTCCAACCGGACGGCGGCGGACGACAACCCCATGAAGCTCATGTCGGTGGCCATGCGGCCGCTGGCCCAGCCCCCCTTTCCCCTGGAGCACATCCAGAAGCTCACCGACCTGATGGGCGGAAGCGGCAGTATGGAGTGGTAGTCCGGCTTATTTTGTCCAGGAGCGCCTGTGGTCTTCACAGGCGCTCCTGATTTTCTTTTTTTGGGGGCCGCCCAAAAGCCTTCCCCTGGGGGAAGACCGATTCCCCCTGTCAGGGGAAAATGGCCGAAGGCCAGACGGATGAGGGGAGCGGCCCTGGTTATGTGAACGGGCCGTTTCTCGCGGGTCGGTCGGTGTCCAACTCCTAACGACAATTCTGGGACGGTTTCTCTTTTGCTGTAGGGCGCGACGACCCCGGCGCGCCGTTCCGAAGCGTTCCCAATTTCGCCGCCAAAGATAGGTCTTTCTTCTCACGCACCCGGTCCCGGGCGGCGAGTTTCTTTCCCAGCGATGGGAAAGAAACCAATGGCCCAGGCCACTTTCTCTTGGCCCTACGGGCCAATTCACCTTGAGGATCGCCGGGGGACGCGGCCGACGGGCACTTCGTGCCCATAGGACCGCTTTCCCCCGGTCCCCCGGTTACGTAGGCCCCTCCTGGGAAGTTTAGCAAAATTTCCGGCGCGCAAAATCAGGAGTGCTTGGGTGCGTTTTTTCCCGGGCCCACTGGGGCCCTGTGTTCGCAAAATCTGCTTTTGGTGCGGTCCCGCTTTTGCGCCTGAGTTTTCTCAGCCAACGCTCCCGCTGCAAAATTCGCTGTAGGGGCGGACCTGTGTGTCCGCCCCTACAGTCCACAGTCCACCGGAAACCAGTAGGGGCGCGTTTCAAGAACCCACCCTCATCCGTCACGGCTTCGCCGTGCCACCTTCCCCCTTGGAGGGGGAAGGCTATTTGTATCGGGAGCGTTGGTTCGGCAAACTTAGGCGCAGAAGCGGAACTGCACCAGCCGCAATTTTTGCAAACCCAGGGCCCAGTGGCCCGGGAGGAATTTAGACCAATCACTCAGAT
>CASEKM010000314.1:0-2381 GCA_949288405.1 uncultured bacterium
GCCTCCCTGCCCCGGAAGCTCACCCGCATCCTGGCCCGGTACGGGGACCACCCCGCCGCCCTGCGGGAGGCGGGCATGGCCTATGCCATCGACCAGATCAGCGACCTGATCGCCGCCGGGGTGGACGGCATCCACCTGTACACCATGAACAACCCCGCCGTGGCCAAGCAGATCAGCGAGAGCGTGGCCTCCATCCGGAGCGTGTAGGGCAGATAGGAGTGATGAGATAGGAGATAGGAGTTTGCGGCAGCAGAAGCCGTCTCCTCAAAATCAAAATATCTCCTATCTCATATCTCCTAACTCCTATCTGAAAGAAAGTGTGACCTCATGCCCATCTCCCTCACACAACTCAATACCGACGAGATCCTCCGCTACATGGGCACGCCGCCGGACCAGGCGGGGGCGGAGCTGCGGGCCCTGGCGGAGGAGTGCGCCCGGGACATCCTCGCCGCCGCCCGGCCCCGGTGGGCGTACCGGGTCTTTGACCTGGAATTTGTCCCGGAGGGGGTGCGGCTGGGCGGAGCCCTGCTGCTGCCCGGGGAGGATCTGAAGCGGCACCTGGCGGGCTGCGGCCGGGGGGTCCTCTTTGCCGCCACCCTGTCCGCCCAGGCGGACGGGCTCATCCGCCGGGCGGAGAGCCGGGACATGCTCCGGGCCCTGGCCCTGGACTGCGCCGCCGCCGCGGCGGTGGAGGAGCTGTGCGACCAGATCGAGGGGGAGCTCCAGGGGCAATTCCCCGGCTGCTTCTTCCCCTTCCGGTACAGCCCCGGCTATGGGGACCTGCCCCTCAGCCTCCAGGGGCCCCTGCTGGCCCTGCTGGACGCCCCCCGGAAAATCGGCCTGTGCGCCAGCGCCGCCCACATCCTCACCCCCCGGAAATCCGTCACCGCCATTTTGGGGGTGTCCGACACCCCCGTGAACCAAACCGCCCGAAGCTGCGTGGGCTGTCCCGCCCAGAGCGGCTGCCAGTATCGAAAGTCAGGTGGACACTGTGGAATTTCTTGAACTGTTAAAAACCGGCCGCCCCGTGCTCCTGGACGGGGGCATGGGCACCATGCTCCAGGCCAGGGGCCTGCCCGTGGGGGCCGTCCCGGAGCTCACCGCCCTGGAGCACCCCGACTGGCTGCTGGACATCCACGGGGCCTATCTGGAGGCGGGCTCCCAGGTGATCTACGCCAACACCTTCGGGGCCAACCGGGAGAAGCTGGCCCACTGCGGCAGGGCGGTGGAGGAGATCGTCCCCGCCGCCGTCTCCGCCGCCAAGCAGGCCGCCCAAAAATATGGGGCGCTGGTGGCCCTGGATGTGGGCCCCACCGGGCAGCTGCTGGAGCCCACGGGTACCCTGGAGTTCGAGACCGCCGTGGACATTTTTGCCCAGGTGGTCAAGGCCGGGGCCGCCGCCGGGGCGGATCTGATCGTCATTGAGACCATGACCGACCTGCAGGAGGCCCGGGCCGCCCTGCTGGCCGCCAAGGAGAACTGTGCTCTGCCCGTGGTGGTCACCATGACCTATGAGGCCACCGGCCGCACCTTCCTGGGCTGCTCCCCCGCCGCCGCCGCCCTCACCTTGGAGGGCATGGGGGCGGACGCCATCGGGGTGAACTGCTCCCTGGGTCCCCGGGAGATGCCCCCCCTGGTGGAGGAGCTGCTGCAATGGACCACCCTGCCCATTGTGCTGAAGCCCAACGCCGGGCTTCCCCACCCGGACGGCTCCGGGTACGATATCTCCCCCAAAGAGTTCGCGGACAGTCTGGCCGCCTGCGCCCAGCTGGGGGTGCAGGTGTTCGGCGGCTGCTGCGGCACCACGCCGGAGTACATCTCCCTGCTGAAACAGGCCCTGGAGGGCCGGCCGGTGCGGGAGGTCCCCCGGCACGTCCCCGCCGCCGTGTGCAGCGGCATGCAGGCGGTGCCCATCGACCGGGTGCGGGTCATCGGCGAGCGCATCAACCCCACCGGCAAGAAGCGCATGAAGGAGGCCCTGAAGGCCGGGGACGTGGACTACATGCTGGGCCAGGCCCTGGAGCAGACCGACGCCGGGGCGGACATTCTGGACGTGCGCCGGGGCGGACATTCTGGACGTGAACGTGGGCCTGCCGGAGATCGACGAGGCGGCCATGATGGTGCGGGTGGTGAAGGCCCTCCAGGGGGTGACCGAGGCCCCCCTCCAGCTGGACTCCACCGACCCCAGGGTGCTGGAGGGCGCGCTGCGGGTCTACTGCGGCAAGGCCATCGTCAACTCGGTGAACGGGGAGGACGGAGTGCTGGACGCCATCCTGCCCCTGGTGAAGAAGTACGGGGCGGCGGTGGTGGGCCTCACCCTGGACGAAAACGGCATCCCCAAGACCGCCCAGCAGCGTGTGGACATCGCCAAAAAGATTTTG
>CASEKM010000314.1:2419-3636 GCA_949288405.1 uncultured bacterium
CGGGTGAAGCGTGAGCTGGGCCTCAAGACCGTGCTGGGGGTGTCCAACATCTCCTTCGGCCTGCCCGCCCGGCCTGTCATCAACCAGAACTTCCTCACCATGGCCATGGCCGCCGGGCTGGACCTGCCCATCCTCAACCCCAATATGGAGGCCATGATGGCGGCGGTGCGGTGCTACCACCTGCTCACCAATGTGGACGAGAACGCCCGGGCGTTCATTGCCGCCTATGGCAATGCCCAGGTGTCCACCACCATCACCGGCGGCGGGAGCGCCGCCCCCTCCCCAGTAGCCGGGGGGAGCCGCTCTCTGGAGGAGATCGTCATCGCCGGCCTGAAGGGGGAGGCGGGGGCGGCCACCCGCGCCCTGCTGGACACCCACGCGCCCATGGACATTGTGGACAACGTCCTCATCCCCGCCCTGGACAAGGTGGGGGCCGACTTTGAGCAGAACAAGGTCTTCCTCCCCCAGCTGATCCAGTCCGCCGGGGCGGCCCAGGCCGCCTTTGAGGTGATCCGGGACACCCTGGCCCAGAAGGACGGGGGGACGGTGAGCCGGGGCACCGTGGTGCTGGCCACCGTCAAGGGGGACATCCACGACATCGGCAAGAACATCGTGAAGGTGCTTTTGGAGAACTACGGCTACACGGTGATCGACCTGGGCCGGGACGTGGACCCCGCCGCCGTGGTGGAGGCCGCCCGGACCCATCAGGCCCCTCTGGTGGGCCTGTCCGCCCTGATGACCACCACCTTAAAGAGCATGGCGGAGACCATCGAAGCGCTCCACGCCGCGGGCCTCCCCTGCAAGATCATGGTGGGGGGCGCGGTGCTCACCCCGGAGTACGCCCGGGAGATCCGCGCCGACTTCTACGCCAAGGACGCCAAGGAGAGCGTGGACATCGCCAAGCAGGTGATAGGATAAATACGGAAAGAGGCCCCGGGCCGGTGCGGATTCCGCCGCGCCGGCCCGGGAGTTTGTCCCGCCGGGCCGCCCCGCCCGGGGAAATGGTTAAGTTTTTTTGAATATCCCCCTGTCCCCTCTTGCCGAACGGCGGCGAATCCGGTATACTGGTCCAGTCTGAATTTGCAATCCCGTGGGAGAGGAGGGGCCAGCTTTGGTCGATTCCCGCACAAGAGAGGAGCCCCGCGTCTACCGCGGCTCCGGCCGAAGCGCCGCCGGCGGACGGCGGGTGCAGCAGGCCCCGCCCCGGCGCAGGCCGA
>CASEKM010000315.1 GCA_949288405.1 uncultured bacterium
CGCGTGGAAATCTGTGTGACGCTCTAAAATTCAACCCGGGCCCACTGGGGCCCTAGGTTTCCAAAAATTTTGACTGATGCAATTCAAATTCCGCGCCTGGGGGTCCTATCCGTGCTGCCGGGGTGGTGGTCGGTGTAGGGGCGGGCTTCTGCGCCCGCCCGTCTCCCTTGGGGGCGGACGTCTGTAGGGCGCGGCCTCCTGGACGCGCCGCTTCCGTAGGGGCGGCTATCAGCCGCCCGCCAATGTCCCCTGAGCCCACCCCCCTGGCGCCTCTTTGGCTTCTTTCTGGGCACCCAGAAAGAAGCTCGCCGCCCGCAGGCGGCGAACACCCCCCCGGCAAAAATCTAAACCTCCACCGGCGCCCCGTCCCGGAAGACCTTGCGGACACTCTTCTCCGCCTTGCTCCGGGGGAGCATCACCTCCCGGCCGCAGCCCTGGCAGCGGAGCTTGAAGTCCATGCCCACCCGGAGGACCCTGGCAGCGGAGCTTGAAGTCCATGCCCACCCGGAGGACCAGCCACTCCTGGCTTCCGCAGGGGTGGGCCTTTTTCATTTTCAGCACGTCGTTCACGTGGATGTCCATAGCGCTTACACCTCCGCCATTTTAAAGCCGATGCCCCAGACGGTCTTGATATACTCCCGGTCGCTGGCCTTGCCCAGCTTGGAGCGGAGATTGCTGATGTGCACGTTGACCGTGTTGTCGTCCCCGAAGTAGTCCTCCCCCCACACATGCTGGTAGATCTGCTCCCGGGTGAACACCTTCTTGGGGTACTCCATCAGCAGGGCGAGAATTTCAAACTCCCGGGCGGTGAGGGCGACGGGCGTTCCCCCGGCGGTAACGGCGAACTCCTCCCGGTCCAGCAGCAGGTCCCCGCAGGTGAGCTGCTTTTTCTGTGCGGGCGGGGCGGAGAACTTCTTCACCCGCCGCAGCTGGGCCTCCACCCGGGCCAGCACCTCCAGATTGTCAAAGGGCTTGGGGATGAAGTCGTCCGCCCCCATGCGCAGCACGTTCACCTTGTCCTCCAGGCCCGCCTTGGCGGACAGGACGATGATGGGCATGGTGCGCACCTGGCGGACCTTCTCGATGAACTGCTCCCCCGTCAGGCCGGGGAGCATCAGGTCCAGCAGCACCAGGTCAAAGTTTTCCCGCTCCGCCCACAATAATCCCTCGCTGCCGGAGAAGGCCGCCTGGCTCTGGTAGCCCCCGTCCTTCAGGATGGTGCACAGCAGGTTGTTGATGTCCGGGTCGTCCTCTACCACCAGGACGCGAATGGATTCCATGGGTTTGATTCCTTCCTTTCTTGGAGATGATGCGCGCAGGGGCGCACAATACGCGCCAAGCGGCATGGTAAAATTGTGGAGTGTGTAGGGGCGCACAGCGTGCGCCCGCCGCTTCCGAACAGAGGCCGGGAATGCGGGTCAATAGGTGCGGGCGCACAATGTGCGCCCCTACTTCTTGATTTCCTCCCAGTACCGCCGGGCGGCCTGTTCGGTCTTGTTGTCCCCGTACTGGTAGTATCTCCGGTTCTTCAGCTCGGTGGGCAGGTACTGCTGCCGTACCCAGTGGTTGGGGAAGTCGTGGGGGTACAAATAGCCCTGCTCCCGCTCCTGCCCGGCGGAGTCGGCGTGGACGTTTTGCAGCTCCCGGGGGATGTCCCCGGTGCGGCCCGCCCGCACGTCGGCCAGGGCCGCGTCGATGGCCATACAGGCGGTGTTGGACTTGGGCCAGGTGGCCAGGAGGATGGCCGCCTCGGACAGGGGAAGCTTGGCCTCGGGCAGGCCCAGCTGCAAAGCGCTGTCCACACAGGCCTTCACGATGGGCACCGCCTGGGGGTAGGCCAGGCCCACGTCCTCGCTGGCGGAGCACAGCAGCCGCCGGATGGCGGTGATCAGATCCCCCGCCTCCAGCAGCCGGGCCAGGTAGTGGACCGCCGCGTCCGGGTCGGAGCCCCGGAGGGACTTCATCAGGGCGGAGGCGATGTCGTAGTGGCTGTCCCCCTCCCGGTCATAGCGCATGGCGGACTTCTGGGCCGCCGTCTGGGCGTCCTCCAGGGAAATAAGGAACTTCTCGTCCACCCGCCGGGCGGCGGAGGACAGCAGCTCCAGGGCGTTCATGGCCTTGCGGATGTCCCCGCCGCAGGCGGAGGCCAGGTGCTCCCGCACCCCGTCCTCCAGCACCAGATTGCCCCCCATGCGCCCGTTGAGAATGGCCGCGCCCCGGTCGATGGCGGGGAGGGCGTCCTCGGCGGTGATCTGCTTGAACTCGAACACGGTGGAGCGGGAGAGCACCGCTCCGAACACGTAGAAGAAGGGGTTCTCTGTGGTGGAGGCGATGAGGGTGATCTTCCCGTTCTCCATAAACTCCAGCAGGGACTGCTGCTGCTTCTTGTTGAAGTACTGAATCTCGTCCAGGTAGAGCAGCACCCCCTCCGGGGCCATCAGAGTGCCGATGTCGGCAAT
>CASEKM010000316.1 GCA_949288405.1 uncultured bacterium
CCCCAGCTCCATGGCCCGGACATAGTGCGAGGCGATGGTGGCGTGGCCGCACACCGGCACCTCCTGGGTGGGGGTGAAGAAGCGGATGTGTACGTCGCACTCCCCTGGCGCACCGGGGAGGAGGAAGGCCGTCTCCGAGTTGTTCAGCTCCCGGGCGATGCGGCGCATCTCCCCGTCTGAGAGTCCCCGGGCGTCCAGCACCACCCCGGCCGGGTTGCCCGAGAGCTTTTCCTTGGTAAACGCGTCCACCTGATAGACCGCATAGCTCCGCTTCATGGATGTTTCCTCCTCTATACCTCCTGGCCGGCGGGAACCTCCTCCTGGAGCAGCCCCGCCGCCAGACACATCTTCTGTTTCCCCAAATAGTTCACCAGGGCGATGGCCCGGCCCACGCCGATCATGGCGGCCACGGTGCCCACGCCCACCCCCACGATCTTCCCGGCGGCCAGCAGGCTCAGCACACAGGTGACGGCCACACAGCCCAGGTCGAACACGTTCTTTCCAAAGCCCTGACCCCGGCCCAGCTTGTCCGCCACCGCCACCACGATGCCGTCCCCCGGGTTGGGGACCAGCCTCATGTTCACGGTGATGGCCGCCCCCGCCCCGGTGAAGAAGATGGCCGCCAAGAGCAGGGCGAAATTTAGAGCGAAGCTGTGCTCCGCCGCCTCATAGGGGATCAGGGCGCTGTACAGGTTCAGCACCCGGCTGAACACCAGGCTCAGGGGGAGCTGGATCAGGTCGGTGAGCCGGCGGTCCCTCCCCCGGAGGACCAGCTGCCCCGCCACAAACAGGGTATACAGCAGAAAGGTCATGTCCCCGAAGTTCAGGCCCCAGATCTCCGACACCGAGAAGGCCACCGAGATGATGGGGGACACCCCCAGCCCGGTCTTGGTGTTCAGAGTCAGCCCCAGGGCCAGCACCAGCATCCCCACCAGATACAAAAGCCAGCGGTTTACGGTTTTCAAATCATTCTCTCTCCTTTTGAAAGAGGGGCCAAAGGGCCGCTCCGCCCAGGACCGGCCCATTCTGCATTCTGCATTTCTGCATTCTCAGGTCCGCCCTCACGCCTTCCCCGTCTCTTTCATAAAGTGGTCGCACCAGGGCCGCAGGGCGCAGCTCTCACACTGGGGCCGGCGGGCGACGCACACCGCCCGGCCGTGGAGGACCATGCGGTGGCAGAAGTTGTTGGACTCCTCCGGGGGGAGCACCTGCCGCAGCTGCTGTTCCACCTTGGCCGGGTCCTTGGAGCCGTCGGTGAGGCCCAGCAGGCCGGTGATGCGGATGCAGTGGGTATCGGCCACCACCACGCCGGGGGTGTGATACACGTCCCCCAAAATCAGGTTGGCGGTCTTCCGCCCCACGCCGGGGAGCTTCAGCAGCTCCTCCATGGTACCGGGGACCTTTCCCCCGTAGTCGGACAGCAGCATCTGGGCCGCGGCCACAATGTCCCGGGCCTTGGCCCGGAAAAAGCCGGTGGAGTGGATGTACTGCTCCACCTCCGCCACGTCGGCCCCCGCCAGGGCCTCCAGGGTGGGGAAGCGGGCAAAGAGCGCCGGGGTGACCTTGTTCACCCGCTCGTCGGTGCACTGGGCCGCCAGGCGCACCGAGAACAGCAGCTCGTAGTCCTTCTCATATTCCAGGGAGCACAGCCCGTCGGGGTAGAGCTCCTTCAGGGCGTTGACAATGCTCCAGACTTCTTCGTTGGTTTTCATAGACTTACCTCTCAGGGTCTCTTCTCTTTCTCCGTCCGGCACCAGGGCCGGGAAATTTATTATACCATACCCCGCCGGGAAATTCGATGGGTCCGCCAAAAGATTTTCCACAATTTCATTGTAATTTCTTTTGGGTCTGGTATAATAGAGCAGACAAGCGCCCATAGATAGACGGCCACATGGGGCCGCCTCTACGAAACAACCCTCGATCTCCCAACCCCAAATACCAGAAAAAAGGAGTGTTCCCATTGGTCACAGAAGTCATGGACTTTATCACCGCCGCCGACCCTGAGGTGGGGCAGGCCATCCGTGCCGAGTATGACCGGCAGC
>CASEKM010000317.1 GCA_949288405.1 uncultured bacterium
CCCCTTGCCGTAATATTTCCGTAAATCCTTGGTCTCCAGAATCGTCATGGTGTGTAACCTCCAGGAAAAAGTCTGTATTGCCTTTCGACAATACAGACTGTAGCATAAGAATCTTTCCAGATCCTTTCTCAAATCTAACAGAGTTGAAAGAATTGTATGGAGTTAGGAGTTAGGAGATAGAAGCTAGGAGGATTGTGTCCGGCGGAGCCGGACCAATTTCAAATTGCCGCCTCCGGCGGCTCCAAAACTCCTATCTCCTCACTTCTATCTCCTATCTTTTAATTTCTGAGTTCCCTTGGAAGATAGAGGGAAAAGGTGCACCCCTCCCCCGGCCGGGAGGCCACCTTGATATAGCCGCCCTGCTTGGACAGGATCTCCCGGGTCAGGTACAGCCCCAGGCCCAGGCCGTCGGCGGCCCGGGTGCCCGCCCCCCGGTAGAAGCGGTCAAAGACGGCCCCCTGCTCCTCCTCCGGGATGCCGGGGCCGGTGTCCGCCACGTCTACGCGGCAGAAGGAGTCCAGCAGCTGGGCGGAGATGGTCACGCACCCGCCCGCCGGGGTGTACTTCACCGCGTTGTCCACCACGTTGCACAATGCCTCCCCCGTCCAGCGGGGGTCGAAGGCGGCCTGACCGTCCAGAGGCTCCACGGTCAGGGTGATCCCCTTTGCCTGGGCTGCCTGGGACAGCTGCTCCGCCGCCCCCTCCAGCAGCGGCCCTACGGGGTTGCGCACTGGGACCGGGGCCACGATGCCCGCCTCCAGCCGGGAGGCCTTCACCAGGGCCTGAATGAGGAAGGACAGCTTCTCCCCCTGGGCGGTGAGAGCCTGGACCTGCTCCCGCTGCTGGGGGGACAGGTCGCCCTCGCCCAGCAGGGAGGCGTACAGCAGCAGATTGGCGATTGGCGTGCGGGTCTGGTGGGAGATGTCGGCGATCAGGGCCTTCACCGCCGCCTGCTCCCCCTCCACCGCCTTTTTCGCGGCGGCGGAGCCCCGGAGGAACCGGGCCAGTTTCCCCTCCAGGGCGGAGAGTTCCGTCTCGTCAAACCGGTCCTCGGCGAATCCCCCGTCGATGGCCCGGTCCAGCATATTGTTCAGCCGCCGGAGGGTGCGCCGCCGGGATGCCCACTGCCACAGTCCGAAGGCCAGCCCAGCGACGGCCAGGGCCAGGAAGGCCCAGGACAGGGCGGTCATTTCCCCACCTCCCAGGTGTAGCCCACCCCGTAGACGGTCTTGATGGGTGCGCCGCCCAGCTTGGCCCGCAGCCGCCGCACCGCCACCGACAGGGCGTTCTCGTCCACAAACTCGCCCCCGTCCCACACCCGCTCCAACAACAGCTCCCGGGGCAGGGTGCGGCCCCGGTTCTCCACCAGCAGCCGCAGCAGCCGCTGTTCCGTCTTGGACAGGTCGATGGGCCCCCCGTCTTTGGAAAACTCCAGCCGGGCAAAGTCGAAGGTGAAGCCGTCCAGCTCCAGCCGCTCCGGCTGGACCGGGGCGGAGCGCCGCAGCTGGGCGTTCACCCGGGCCCGGAGTACCGCCAGGGAAAAGGGTTTCGTGATATAGTCGTCCGCCCCGGCCTCCAGGCCGGCCACCTCGTTCAGCTCCAGGTCGTTGGCGGTGAGCAGGATGGCCGGCGTCCGGTCTCCCGATTGGCGCAGGGCGCGCAGCAGCTCCAGGCCGCTGCCGTCGGGCAGGTTGACGTCTAAAATCAGCAGGTCGAACCCCGCCCCGACCAGCGCCTCCCTGGCCCGGGCGACGGTGTCCGCCTGGGTCACGGCGCGCTCCGGCCCGGACAGGGCCATGGCGATGCCCCGGCCCAGGGCGGCGTCGTCCTCTAAAAGAAAGATCTGTTCCATGGGTATGCCTCCTGACGTCTCCATGGGAGACGAAAGTCCTGCCCTCCATCTTAGCAGATTTTCTCCGGCGGGGCAAGGCAGCTTGTCCCGAGAAAATGACGAGGCTTGCAGGTGTTACAATGATGTGATGTATAACAGATAAGGACAAAAAAGATAGCAAATAGGAAAGACCTGTAGTAAGGTTAA
>CASEKM010000318.1 GCA_949288405.1 uncultured bacterium
TGTGGGCCGCCCGCTTCATCCGCCGCTGGGAGGGGGCCATGGTCATGCCGATGGCCGCCCCCGCCGCCATGCCGGCCGTCATGCCCAAAACAAATTTTCCGATCCCGTGCCCGTTCATGCCGCGTCTCCTCCTTTTCTGCCGCCGCCGGCGCCCCTGGGAGAACAGGGCCGTTCTCAGCGGGGAGCCGCCGCCGGTCTGAGCTTATTCTTTCCCCTTCCCCGGAAAAATCCGTTGCTAAATCCTGTCGCTTCCGCTATAATTTAACGTAGGTAAGTTTGCGTATTTTTTACGTGCAAAATACTCTCGATTTTACGTTCCGGCCCCGGGCCGGACGATGGAGGAGCCAAGCATGAGACTGTTGATTCAAAACGGCCGGGTGGTGGACCCGGTCAACGGCACCGTTTCCATTCTGGACCTGTACGCGGAAAACGGCCGGGTGCTCCAGCTGGAGCGCGGCGTTCAGACGGAGGCCGACGTGGTGATCGACGCCACCGGCCTGGTGGTGTGCCCCGGCCTGGTGGACATGCATGTCCACCTGCGGGACCCGGGTCTCACCTACAAGGAGGATATTTTCACCGGGACCGCCGCCGCCGCCCGGGGGGGTGTCACCGCCGTGGCCTGTATGGCCAATACCAAGCCCACGGTGGACACCCCGGAGCAGGTGCAGTACATCCGGGAGCGGGCGGCCCAGGCCTGCGGCGTCCATGTGTACCCCGTCGGGGCCCTGTCCATGGGGCTGCGGGGGGAGGAGCTCACCGACGCCGACGGCCTGAAGAGGGCCGGGGCGGTGGCCCTGTCCGACGACGGGTGCAACGTGGACAACGCCAACCTGATGCGGGACGCCCTCATCCATGCCAAGCGACTGGAGCTCCCGGTGCTGTGCCACTGTGAGGACACCTCCATGGTGGGCAACCGTGCCCTGAACGAGGGCAGCGTCTCCCGGCAGCTGTGGATGGAGGGGCGTCCCGCCATCGCCGAGGAGATCGTGGTCATGCGGGACGCCATGCTGGCGGAGGAGACCGGCGCCCATGTGCACATCTGTCACATCTCCACAGCCAAGTCGGTGGACATCGTGCGCCGGATGAAGAAGCGGGGAGTGCCCATCACCTGTGAGACCTGTCCCCAGTACTTCACCCTCACCGAGGATGAGATCCTCACCCAGGGCTCCATGGCCCGGGTGAATCCCCCCCTGCGCACCGCCAAGGATGTGAAGGGGATCATCACCGGCCTGAAGGACGGCACCATCGACGCCATCGCCACCGACCACGCCCCCCACTCCGAGGAGGAGAAGGCCCGGCCCCTGGCCAAGGCCCCCAGCGGCATGGTGGGGCTGGAGACCTCCCTGGCCCTGGCCCTCACCGAGCTGTACCACACCGGGCGGATGAAGCTGCCCGACCTGATCCGCCGCATGACCTACAACCCCGCCTCCATCCTGCGCCTGCCCACCAAGGGGCGGCTGAGCCTGGGCAGCGACGCGGACATCACCATCTTCGACCCGGAGGAGGAGTGGATCATCGATCCCGCTCAGTTCGTATCCAAGGCCCGGAACACCCCCTTCGCCGGCCGGAAGGTGAAGGGCAAGGTCAAATACACCATCGTGGGCGGGGAGATCATCTATCAGGAGAAATAAGCCGCTTTCCGCCGCTTCTCGGCGGAAGACAAAAACTTAAAGTACCAGGAAGGAAGAATATTATGTCCTTTGACGTATTACAGGAGAAGATCATCGAAAAGCAAAACCCCACCGTGGCCGGGCTGGACGCCCGCATTGAGTATGTGCCCGAGCACATCCGCAGGGCCTGCTATGAGCAGTACGGCCTCAGCCTCCGGGGGGCCTGCGAGGCCATCTGGCAGTTCAACGTGGGACTCATCGACGCCCTGTGCGACGTGGTCCCGGCGGTAAAGCCCCAGGCGGCCTACTATGAGAACTTGGGCTGGCGGGGCATGGAGCTGCTGGAGCGCACCATCCGCTATGCCAAGGGCAAGGGCCTCTTTGTCATCGCCGACATCAAGCGGGGGGACATCGGCTCCACCGCCACCTCCACCGCCACGGCCTACGCCGAGGGCTGGCTGTCCGGCGTGCCCGTGGAGGGCCAGGTGTTCAAGTCTTTTGACGCGGACTGCGTCACCCTCAACGGCTACATGGGCTCCGACTCCATCAAGCCCTTCCTGGAGGCCGCCAAAACCGAGGACAAGTGCGCCTTCGTGCTGGTGAAGACCTCCAACCCCGGCTCCGGGGAGCTCCAGGACCTGAAGCTGTCCGACGGCCGCACCATCTATGAGGCCATGGGCGAGCTCAACGAGTCCATCGCCGCCGGCACACAGGGCAAGTACGGCTTCACCATGGCGGGGGCCGTCACCGGGGCCACCTACCCCGAGCAGATCCAGGATTTACGCGCCCGGCTTCCTCATACGTTTTTCTTAGTCCCAGGCTATGGGGCCCAGGGCGGCACCGCCGCCGACGTGAAGCACGCCTTCAATGAGAAGGGCCACGGGGCCATCGTCAACTCCTCCCGGGGCATCATGTGCGCCTGGAAGAAGACCGGGAACAACGGCCTGGATTTCACCCAGGCGGCCCGGGACGCCGCCGTCGCCATGCGAGATGATATTGCCCAGTTTGTGACGGTACTGTAAAACCACGGTTCAAAAGGAGGCCGCAATCATGGCGCAGAGGTGCATTTTCTGCGGGAAGGAGTTGGGCTTTTTCAACCGGGATGACACGCTGTGCGGCGGAGTGACCCAGCCCACCTGTTCCGAGTGCTACAAGACGCTCCGGGACCTCGGCCAAAAGGAGCGGGGTGAGCGTGCCCTCGCCACCGGGCGGGCGGTGGACCCGGAGGAGATCATTGCCAATATACAGCGGGAAGAACAGAAGGAGCAGGCCGCCCAGGAACGAAAGGAGAGGGCCCGCCAGGTTCTGCGCACCGGTCAGACCTGCCTGCGCTGCGGCGGACCTATGGAAAAGTATGGGACCAAGCTGTTTCACCTGGGGGACGAGGGCCTACTGGGGCCGGTGGCCCGGGACGGGCTGTTCG
>CASEKM010000319.1 GCA_949288405.1 uncultured bacterium
CTAAATGGTTTGGCTCCCGCGGAGATCATACGAAAAAGGAGACCAGACATGTCAACCATCATCACCCAGAGACAATTCCCCAACTACCACAAGTACGAGATGGAGCTGGCGGGCCGCCCCCTCTTCCTGGAGGTGGGCAAGATGGCCGAGCTGGCCAACGCCGCCGTCATGGTGGGCTACGGGGACACCCGGGTCCTCTGCTGCGTCACCGCCTCCCCCCGTCCCCGGGACGGCATCGACTTCTTCCCCCTGTCCGTGGACTTTGAGGAGAAGCTCTACTCCGTGGGCCGCATCCCCGGCTCCTTCAACCGGCGGGAGGGCCGCCCCGGCGAGAAGGGCATCCTCACCAGCCGCGTCATCGACCGGCCCATCCGGCCCCTGTTCCCCTCCGACTTCCGCAACGACGTGTCCGTCATGTGCACGGTCATGAGCGTGGACCACGACTGCACCCCGGAGATCGCCGCCCTGATCGGCACCTCCGCGGCCCTCGCCATCTCCGACATCCCCTGGAACGGCCCCGTGGGCGCCGTCAAGGTGGGCCTGGTGGACGGTAAGCTGGTGTTCAACCCCACCAGCGAGGAGCGGAAGGTCTCTGACCTGGACGTGACCGTGGTCTCCACCCACAAGAAGGTGGTCATGATCGAGGCCGGCGCCAACGAGGTCCCCAACGACAAGATGTTCGAGGCCATCAAGTCCGCCCATGAGGAGAACCAGAAGGTCCTGGCCCTCATCGACCGGATGGTCGCCGAGATCGGCAAGCCCAAGTTCGACTATCCCCACGCCGCCTTCAACCAGGAGCTGTTCGACAAGATCGTGGACGAGTTCATGGACGAGGCCAAGGCCGCCATGGACACCGACGACAAGAACGTCCGGGAGGCCCGCTGGAACGCCATGATCGAGAAGTGGCACGAGAAGTATCTGGAGGAATATCCGGATATGGACCAGTACCTGGAGGAGTTCACCTACAAGTTCCAGAAGAAGATCGTCAAGGCCTGGCTGCTCCAGGGCCACCGGGTGGACGGCCGC
This sequence comes from uncultured bacterium, assembly GCA_949288405.1. Classification (GTDB taxonomy): domain Bacteria; phylum Bacillota; class Clostridia; order Oscillospirales; family Oscillospiraceae; genus Lawsonibacter. Next base: position 1,027 of record CASEKM010000319.1, read on the forward strand.
GCCAAGAACGAGATCCGTCCCCTGTCCGCCGAGGTGGGGCTGCTGCCCCGGGCCCACGGCTCCGGCCTCTTCACCCGGGGCCAGACCCAGGTGCTCTCCGTCTGCACCCTGGACACCCTGTCCGCCGCCCAGAAGCTGGACACCATCTGGGAAGAGGAGTCCAAGCGCTACATGCACCACTACAACTTCCCCGGCTACAGCGTGGGCGAAGCCAAGCCCGCCCGCTCCCCCGGCCGCCGCGAGATCGGTCACGGCGCCCTGGCCGAGCGCGCCCTGGTGCCCGTGCTCCCCACGGTGGAGGAATTCCCCTACGCCATCCGCGTGGTCAGCGAGGTGCTCTCTTCCAACGGTTCCACCTCCCAGGGCTCCATCTGCGGCAGCACCCTGGCCCTCATGGACGCGGGCGTGCCCATCAAGGCCCCGGTGGCCGGCATCTCCTGCGGCCTGATCCAGGATGACGACGGCTCCTTCACCACCTTCATCGACATCCAGGGCGTGGAGGACTTCCACGGCGAGATGGACTTCAAGGTGGGCGGCACCAAGAAGGGCATCACCGCCATCCAGATGGACCTGAAGAACGACGGCCTCACCATGGAGATCATCAAGAACGCCCTGGACATCACCTACGACGCCCGGTGCGAGATCCTGGACCAGATCATGCTGCCCGTCATCTCTGAGCCCCGGAAGGAAGTGTCCAAGTACGCCCCCAAGATGCTGACCATGCACATCGACCCCTCCAAGATCCGGGAGGTCATCGGCTCCGGCGGTAAGGTCATCCAGAAGATCGTGGCCGACACCGGCGCCAAGATCGACATCAACGACGATGGCTCCATCTTCATCGCCGGCGTGGACGCCGCTTCCTGCGACGCCGCCAAGAAGTGCATCGACGACATCGTGTTCGTCCCCGAGATCGGCAAGCTGTACTACGGCCGCGTGGTGCGCCTGATGACCTTCGGCGCCTTCGTGGAGCTGGCCCCCGGCAAGGACGGCCTGGTCCACATCTCCAAGCT
>CASEKM010000320.1 GCA_949288405.1 uncultured bacterium
TTTGAGTTGGGATGGGTTTCACCCGCCTTCACCCCTTTCGCCCCAGTGTGCGCACTGGGGCACCTCCCCCGTCAAGGGGGAGGCTTGATTCTCCGGCTCCCCCTTGACGGGGGAGCTGTCAGCCGGAGGCTGACTGAGGGGGTGGGAAACATATCCGTTCAAATAAGGAGGAATTCGCCCCTTTGTGGGACGTTTGCGTACATTTTTTGGAAATTAAGGCCGCGGTGCGGGCATTGGGGCAAACCGGGGGACCCTAGCGGCGTTTAGCGGCGTCTGTCCGTCCAAACGTCACCCGCCCCGCAAGGCGAAACCCCGCCTTCCTCGCATGTCAAAGATTAGCAATACCGCCTCTGTCTCTGCAAAACAACCCCCACAAATTCCCCCCTACATTTGTTTAAAATAAATTCATAAAGTGCCTATTGACAATCCAAGGGGTGGGTGGTACATTATATTTAGCACTCAGGGAGAATGAGTGCTAAACCTTTTCAAATACACCAGGAGGTGAGGGCATGGAGCTGACCAACCGAAAGAAGCGCATCCTGCGGGCCATCGTGGAGATCTATATCGCCACCGCCGAGCCGGTGGGGTCCAAGGCCGTGGCCCAGCAGGCCGGGCTGGACATCTCCTCCGCCACCATCCGAAATGAGATGGCCGACCTGACGGAGCTGGGCTATCTGGAGCAGCCCCACACCTCGGCGGGCCGCATCCCCTCCCCCATGGGCTACCGGCTGTACGTGAACGAGCTCATGGGCGAGCACCGCCTCACCATGCAGGAGACTCAGCGCATCAACGACGCCCTGAACCTGCGCATGGAGGAGCTGGACCGGGTGATTGACCGGGCGGGCAAAGTGCTCTCCCAGATCAGCGACTACCCGGTGTTCACCGCCGCCGCCCCCAAGAAGCGGGTGACGGTGAAGCGGTACGACCTGCTGATGGTAGAGGAAAACGCCTTCATCGCCGTGGTGATGACCGACAACAGCGTGGTGAAGAACAAGATCATCCGCATGCCGGACGAGGTCTCCGACCCCCAGCTGCAGCTGCTGTCCACCGTCTTGAACAACTCCTTCGTGGGTCTGACCCTGGAGGAGATGGAGGAGGCCCTGGACAAGATGGAGACCCGCTCCGCCCCCGGCGCCTTCCAGCTGATCTCCCTGGTGGTCCAGTTTGCCATGGAGGTCCTGAACGACCAGACCAACCAGAATGTGCACACCCTGGGCATCACCCATCTGCTGGAGCACCCGGAGTACCGGAGCCTGGACAAGGCCAAGCCCCTGATGAACTATCTGGCCGAGGAGAACGAGGCCAGCAAGCTGCCGGTGCCCATGCAGGACGGCCAGAACATGAACATCCTCATCGGGCCGGAAAACGTGAACGAGGCCCTGAAGGACACCAGTGTGGTCATGGCCAGCTATGACATTGGAGACAATATGCGGGGCGTCATCGGGGTGGTGGGACCCACCCGGATGGATTACGCTAAGGTGACCGCCCGCCTGTCCTACTTTGCCGACAGCCTCACCCGGATGTTCGGCAAGGGGGAGCTCCCCCCTGGGGACGGGCAGAGCGGCGATCCAGAGAACAAATAGGAGGAACGCTAGGATATGAGCAAGAAAGACAAGAAGCCGGAGGCCGCACAGGCGCAGGCAGAAGCGCAGGAGCCGGTCCAGGCTCAGCCCGAAGAGGCCCCGGAGACCGGCGCTCCTCAGGAGAATGCCCAGGCCCCCGAGACCGAGCAGGCCCCCCTGGCGGCCGAGGTGGAGTCTCTGAAGAGCCAGATGGCCCAGCAGGAGGACAAATACCTGCGCCTGGCCGCCGAGTACGACAACTACCGCCGGCGCACCGCCAAGGAGAAGGAGTCCATCTGGAGCGAGGCCAAGGCCGACGCGGCGGTGGCCTTCCTGCCGGTGTACGACAACCTGGAGCGGGCCCTGAAGCAGGACACCGCCGACGAGGCCTATAAAAAGGGCGTGGAGATGACCATGAACCAGCTCAAGTCCGTGCTGGAAAAGCTGGG
>CASEKM010000321.1 GCA_949288405.1 uncultured bacterium
GGGCAGGTTGTGGATCTGGTAGACGTCGATGTAGTCCGTGCGCAGGTTGCCCAGGCTGACGCCGATGTCCCGCTTCATGCCCTCGTAGTCCCGCACCATGGACTTGGTGGCCAGGATGAACTTGTCCCGCCGGCCCTCTAAGGCGGCGCCCAGGTACTCCTCGGACACGGTGTAGCCCCGGGCGGTGTCGATGTAGTTCATGCCGTGCCGCTCCAGGGCGTCCACCACCGCTTTCGTATTGGCGGCGTCAGAGCGCTGGATGGGGATGCCGCCGAAGGAGACGGCGGCGCACTTCAGGCCGGTGCGGCCCAGCTGCACGTATTCCATATGATTTCCTCCCGCTGTATCAAAAATCCCGTTGTTCTTCCAGCTCCCGCTGGACGTATTTGGGCAGCTTGGACACCACCAGCCGGTAGGACTGCTCACACAGGTCCCGGAGCACCCGGTCGGGCAGATCCCCGTCCAGCAGGGCGGCGAGCCAGTGGCGCTTGTCGCAGTAGAAGCCGGGCAGGATCTCCGGGTATTCCGCCTGGAACAGCTCAGACAGCCGGGGATCGCATTTCAGATTGACCAGCTCGTGGCCGCCGTAGACTTTATATTTGTCCTCCGGGGCGCAGACGGCGGCGAACTGCTTGCCCCGGACCTCGTAGAGAAACATCTTCCAGGCGGGGTGCCAGCGTTTCTCCGCCCCGGGGAACCCCAGCAGATGCTCGTCCAGCCACTCATACTTCATCCGTCAGGTCCTCCCTTCCGCTCCCGCCACTGCTCCCCGGTGACAGCGTACTGGTACAGGACCGTCGGGCGGCCCCGGCAGTCTGTCACAGGCTCTTCTCCCTGGCGCTCCATCCCCAGCTTCTCCAGCAGGCGGCCTGCCCGGCGCAGGTCGGTGGTCTCTCCCTCCACCCGGCGCAGCCCCAGAACGTCAAAGGCGTAGTCCAGCAGGGCCCGGGAGATCTCACCGGCGTACCCCCTGCCCCACAGGTCCCGGCGGAGGAACCAGCCCAGCTCATACGTCCCCGGATCCTCCAGGGGGCAGAACAGCACATAGCCCGCCAGGCCGGGCACGCCCTCCGCCTCCAGGGCATAGCCCACCGGGGGATTGCGCCGGAGCAGGGACTGCTCCAGGAAGGCGTCGCTCTCCCCCCGGGTCATGGGGAAGGAATACGCCATGGTCTCCCGGTCCCCCAGGATGGCGAACAGCCCGTCCCCGTCGGCCGGTGTGAAGGGCCGCAGGCGCAGCCGGGGCGTGGTCAGCTCCATGTCAGCCCTCCACGATCACGTCAGCGGCGCTGGCCCCCACCAGCTTCATCAGATCCGCCGGGGCCAGCTCCACCTGGAAGCCGACCTTGCCGGCGGAGACGTAGATGGTATCCTGCCCCAGGGCGCTCTCATGGAACACCGTGGGGAACTGCTTCTTCATCCCCACCGGGGAACAGCCCCCGTGGACGTAGCCGGTGAGGGGGAGCAGTTCCCTGCTGGGCAGCATGGCGATGGACTTCTCCCCCACCGCCCGGGCGGCCTTTTTCAGGTCCAGGGTGGCGGCCACCGGGATGTCGAACACATAGTAGCCCCCGGAGGCGCCCTTTGTCACCAGGGTCTTGAACACCGCCGCCGGATCCAGCCCTAAGCTGTTTGCCACGCTCACCCCGTCGGGGGCCCCGTCCCCGCCGTGGGGATAGGTGTGGGGGACGTAGGGGATCTTCTTCTGGTCCAGCAGGCGCATCACATTGGTTTTTTCCTCTTTTTTTGCCATGGTCACTCCTCGGTTCCTGTGTAGTAGCAGTCTTCCCGCCATCTGGCCGGGTTGGTGTCGATGTAGTCCCACACACGGCGGTAATCCCCGTCATTGCGGATGATATGGTCGTGGTAGCCGCGCTGCCAGACCCCTTTTCCCCAGGACAAGGTAACGGTCCTCTTCAGATATCGAACGATCTGCGGAATGGACTGCGTGGGGGCCGATGTCCCCATCGGCCCCTCTTCCCATGTCTGGATCAGCAGATGAACAT
>CASEKM010000322.1 GCA_949288405.1 uncultured bacterium
GTGCAGCGACTTGGAGCACCGGAACGGTGCTCCTCGGAGCGAACCCCGGGGGCGTTTTGGTTCCTTTGCCGCCATGGGCAAAGGAACTCGCCGCCCGGGGCCGGGTGCGTGAGAAGAAAGCCCTATCTTTGGCGGCGAAATTTGGAACACTTTGGGACAGCGCACCCTACAGAAAAGCAATCTGAAACCTGCCCCCCATCCGCCCCAGAGGGAAGCCTTAAAAAGAAACGAACCACAGTAAAGTGAGGAACCCCTATGGAACTCTCCGCCCTGGCGGGCAACCGCGCCCTGAAAACTCAGCTCTCCCAGCAGGAGGAGGGCCGGGGGCTGTCCCACGCCTACATCCTGTCCGGCCCAGCTGGTTCGGGGCGGCACACCCTGGCCCGCCTGCTATGCGGGGCCATGCTGTGCACCGCACCCGCCGCCCTGCGGCCCTGCGGCCGGTGCGGGCCCTGTAAAAAAGTGTTTGCCGGCATCCACCCGGACGTGGCGGTCATCTCCGGCCCCGGGCCGGGCAAGCCCATCACCGTGGACCAGGTGCGCCAGCTGCGCGCCGACGCCTATATCCGCCCCAACGAGGGGGCGCGGAAGGTCTATCTCCTGGAGGAGGCCGACCGGATGAACGCCGGCGCCCAGAACGCCATGCTCAAGCTGCTGGAAGAGGGCCCCGCCTACGCCGCCTTTCTGCTGCTGGCGGAAAACGGCGGCGGCCTGCTCCAGACGGTGCGTTCCCGGTGTGAGGAGCTCTCCCTCTCCCCCGTCTCCCCCAGGGAGGCGGAGGCGTGGCTGCGGGAACGCTTCCCCCAGCGGCCCCAGGAGGAGCTGGTCCAGGCGGCCCAGGCCTGCCAGGGCCTGCTGGGCCGGGCGGTGTCCGCCCTGGAGGGAGGCGGACAGGAGGCCCGGGAACGGTCGGAGCGGGCGGACGCCCTGGTCCGGGCCCTGGAGGGGGACAGCGAGCTGGCCCTTCTGGCGGCCGCCCAGGTGCTGGAGCAGATCCCCAAGGAGGAGGTCCCCCGGCTGCTGGACCAGCTGTATATCAGCCTGGGGGAGCGGCTCACCGGCGGAGGAGACCGCCGCCGCCTGCTGAAGGCCGCCGCCCTGGTGAAACGCCTCCGGGGCGCCGCCCAGCTCAACGCCAACCCGGGCCAGATGGCCGGCTGGCTGTGCGCGGGCATGTTTTTGGAGCATGAAAAAGGCAGAATGCAGAAGGCAGAATGATGGCGTCCCGGCAGAGCCGGGACGATCAATACCCGCCTTCGGCGGGACACTTCTGTTTGGAGCCGGGGGAGGAAACGAGGAGATGCTATCTCCTATCTTCTATCTCCTATCTCCTAACTTCACATAAGGAGGAAACCTATGGTCGAGATCATCAGCGTCCGCTTCAAGGAAGGCGGAAAGCATTACTATTTCAACCCCAACGGGGAGCAGTTCCAGCCCGGCGAGGGGGTCATCGTGGAGACCACCCGGGGCACCGAGTTCGGTCAGTGCGTCCAGGGGAACACCCCTATCGACGAGATGGAGCTCACCGCCCCCCTGCGCCCGGTGCTCCGCCGGGCCACCCAGGAGGACCTGCTGACCCGGGAGAAAAACAAGGAACGGGAGGCCAAGGCCTTCCAGATCTGCCAGGAGAAGATCCTGGAGCACGGCCTGGAGATGAAGCTGGTGGACGCGGAGTGGAGCTTTGAGGGGAACAAGGTCCTCTTCTTCTTCACCGCCGAGGGCCGGGTGGACTTCCGGGCCCTGGTGAAGGACCTGGCCAGCGCCATCCACGCCCGCATCGAGCTGCGGCAGATCGGCGTCCGGGACGAGGCCAAGATGCTGGGGGGCCTGGGCATCTGCGGCCGCCCCTTCTGCTGCGCCCAGTTCCTGGACGAGTTCCAGCCCGTGTCCATCAAGATGGCCAAGACCCAGAACCTGTCCCTGAACCCCACCAAGATCTCCGGCACCTGCGGGCGGCTCATGTGCTGCCTGAAGTACGAGCAGGAGGCCTATGAGGATGAACCCCACCAAGATCTCCGGCACCTGCGGGCGGCTCATGTGCTGCCTGAAGTACGAGCAGGAGGCCTATGAGGATCTGGTGAAGCACTCCCCCAAGCAGGAGTCCTTTGTGGAGACCCCCGACGGGGCGGGCACCGTGTCCTCCGTGAACCTGCTGCGGCAGACGGTGCAGGTGCGGCTGGACTCCGCCCCGGAGACCCCCAAAACCTACCACAACTGCGAGCTGTGCGTCATCCGCAACGGCAAGGGCAAGCGGCCCGAGGGCTATGTGGAGCCCCCCCTGGAGGAGCTGGCCAAGCTGCGCAA
>CASEKM010000323.1 GCA_949288405.1 uncultured bacterium
ACCCCCGACCCCCAGGGCGGCCAGATCGACCGGGATGAGAACGGCGAGCCCACCGGCGTCCTCCGGGAGTCCGCCCGCAACCTGGTCACCCCCCTGATCCCCGAGACTACCGAGGAGCAGAAGGTGGACCTGGTGGTGGATCTGGGCAAGCTGCTGGCCTCCCAGGGCATCACCGCCACCTGCGACATGGGCAACCTGGACCCCTCCGACAGCTATGACACCTATGTAAAGGCTGTGGAGAAGGGCTTCTGCCAGAAGGTGGGCGTCTACTACATGTGGGAGTTCTTCGACGGCGACCCCAGCTTCCAGATCCCGCCGGAGCGCTTTGACCGGACGAATCAGATCTTTGCCGCCGGGTGCGGCTTCCCCGTGTGCTCCGACGAGCTGATGGAGAGCGCCATCGCCTACTGCAAGGAGCACCGCTGCCAGCTGTCCATGCACTGCATGGGCGGCCATGCCATCGACCGCATCGTGGACCGGGTGTACAGCGAGGACAAGTGGACCGACGGCGATGTGCCCCACCTGCGCATGGAGCACTGGACCGAGCCCTCTGAGCGGGCCATTCAGCGCTCCGCCGAGAAGGGCCTGGCCGTGGCCACCCAGCCCATCTTCCTCTACGCCGAGATCGAGAGCTACCTGGCCAACCTGGGGGTGGAGCGGATGCAGAAGACCTACCCCGTTCAGGCCATGCTGAAGGCTGGCGTGCCTTTCTGCTTCTCCACCGACGCCCCCGCCACCTCCTGGGCCGTGCCCTCCGATCCCTTCCCCTGCCTGAAGGGCGGCGTCACCCGCACCGCCTGGGACGGCACCGACTGCGGCCCCGAGAACCGGGTGGACATTGAGACCGCCATCCAGCTCTACACCCGCGAGGGCGCCCGGGTGGCCGGCATCCCCGAGATCGGCCAGCTGAAGGCCGGCTACCACGCCGACTTCGCCGTCCTCAGCGAGGACATCTTCGCCATCGACCCCATGAAGCTCGACCAGGTCTTTGTCACCGCCACCTATGTGGACGGGGAAAAGGTCTATGAGAAATGATCGTGTGTGTGCAACGAGTGTAAGAAAGAGGGGTAATGTATGAAACAGAGCCGGACAAAAGACATCTTCGTACTGGGTTTCGCCATGTTCGCCATCTTCTTCGGCGCGGGCAACCTGATCTTCCCCCCGTCCATCGGCATCAACACCGGCGAGGACGTGGTCTGGGGCATCGCGGGCATGACCCTGACGGGCATCATCTTCCCCATGCTGGCCATGTACGCCGTGGTGAACATGGGCACCGACTTCCACGACCTGTCCTACCACATCAACTCCTGGTGGCACCAGCTCTACCGGATCATCGGCATCTTTATCGTCCTCTTCGGCACCATCCCCCGCTGCGGCGCTGTGGCGGCCGAGACCGGCATGCGGGGCATCGCCCCCGACCTGCCCCAGTGGGCCAATATCGTGTTCCTGGTGGCCTTCTTCGCCCTGTCCTACTTCTTTGCCAGCAACCGCTCCAAGGTGGTGGACATGATCGGCACCTACGCCACCCCCATCCTGCTCATCGCCCTGCTCATCATCGTGGTGATGGTCTTCGCCATCCCCATCGGCTCCCCCACCGGCGGCAATGTGGAGAACGCCTTCTCCTACTCCATGCTTACCGCCTATAATACCGGCGACATCCCCACCGGCCTCATCTGCGCCGGTGTGTTCCTGGGCAGCGTGAAGGGCAAGGGCTACAACACCTACAAGGATCAGAAGTACATCCTGGTGCGGTCCATCCTGGTCTCCCTCACCATCCTGTTCGTGGTCTACGGCGGTCTGTGCTGGCTGGGCGCCTGCGGCACCCCCTACTTTGCCCCTGACATGGACCAGACCGCTCTCCTCAACGGCCTGGTGGAGATGCTGGCCGGACGGGCCAGCCTGGTGGTCCTGGCCATCGCCGTGATCTTCGCCTGCTTCACCACCGCCTCCGGTATGATCGCCACCGTGTCCGACTGGATCATCGAGTGGACCAAGGGCAAGGTCCCCTATAAGATCGTGGCCTTTGTGGTCACCTTCATCATCTTCCTGGTGGCCGCCACCGGCGTAAGCAATGTGCTGGTCATCTCCGGCCCCCTGTTCACCCTGATCTTCCCCATGTCCGTGGTGATGACCGTCCTGGGCGTGTGCAAGAAGCTGGTGCCCAACGACGGC
>CASEKM010000324.1 GCA_949288405.1 uncultured bacterium
GCCCATGAACTGCCCCGGCGGCATGCTGGTCTACGCCAGCGAGCCCCACTCCTACCGGGAGCTGCCCCTGCGGGTGGGTGAGATCGGCCTGGTCCACCGCCACGAGCTGTCCGGCGCCCTCCACGGCCTGTTCCGGGTGCGCTGCTTCAACCAGGACGACGCCCACATCTTCATGACCCCTGACCAGCTGAAAGACGTGATCCAGGAGACGGTGCGTCTGTTTGACGAGGTGTACTCCACCTTCGGCCTGAGCTACGCCATCGAGTTGTCCACTATGCCCGAGGACCACATCGGCACCGTGGAGGAGTGGGAGCACAACCAGGAGATCCTGAAGAACGCCATCACCGACATGGGCAAGGAGTTCACCGTCAACAACGAGGGGGATGGTGCCTTCTACGGGCCCAAGCTGGACTTCCATCTGGCCGACTCCCTGGGCCGCACCTGGCAGTGCGGCACCATCCAGCTGGACTCCCAGCTGCCCGAGCGCTTCCAGCTGGAGTACACCGGCGAGGACGGCCAGAAGCACCGCCCCGTCATGATCCACCGGGTGGTGCTGGGCTCCATCGAGCGCTTCATCGGCGTCATCACCGAGCACTTCGCCGGGGCCTTCCCCGCCTGGCTGGCCCCCGTGCAGGTGAAGGTGCTGCCCGTCACCGACCGGGCGGCGGAGTACGCCGACCAGGTGGCCGCCGAGCTGGACGCCAAGGGCTTCCGGGTGGAGGTGGACCACCGCAACGAGAAGATCGGCAAGAAGATCCGGGAGGCCACCCTGGAGAAGATCCCCTACATGCTGGTGGTGGGCGACCGGGATATGGAGAACGGCACCGTCTCCCTGCGCCTGCGCTCCGGCGAGGACAAGGGCGCCATGTCCCTGGCCGACTTTGAGGCCATCATCTCTGAGGATGTGCGCACCAAGGTGATCCAATAAGCCGCCCCCAGATACCGGCTCATTTCAATCCTTCCAGTTCAAAAGGCCCCGGCGCAATTTTTGCGCCGGGGCCTTCCTTGCTTGTGTGCGCCCTGCTTTCCCCCCCTTGGCGGGCAGCTTCTCCCCCTTTGGGGCAATGCGCCAAAAAAATTTCTCCTCTCCTTCTGCCGCCCCGCTCCAGGGGCACTGTTACTATAACTATAACAGAGATAACATTAACATTGACATTGACTGTTACTATTACTGTTACTATAACGAAGCCCTATTTGCACGAAAACGTACAACCTTTTCTCCCTTTTCTCCCTGTTTTGGGAGGGGCTGGCGCCTCAGTCAAAGAAGAACAGGTCCTCCACGGTGCAGCCGAACACCTTGGCGATGTCCATAGCCAGCTTCAGGGAGGGGTTGTACTTCCCGTTCTCCAAATTCCCGATGGTCTCCCGGCGCACGCCCACCTTCTGAGCCAGCTCCTCCTGGCTCAGCTTGTCACGGGCCCGGTACTCCCGGATCTTTGTGGTCAGACTCATGCGCACTCCCTCATCTCCTTCCACTCCAACCAGGAGTGATGGAAGCAGAAGAACACCAGGGCCGCGGCAAAGCTGGCGGCCAGAGCGGGCCCCACCGGGTTGCGGCTGGGGTCCATCGCGTAGAACACCAGCATAAAGGGGGCCAGCGTGACGCACTGGATCAGGTAGGCGGCGGTGGCCGACCGGCGCAGGGTGTGCAGGAACAGCTCGTCCGGGTTCACCCAGAAGTACCGGAAAAAGGCCAGAAAGCCCAGGAACCCGATAAAGTCGATCCTCCCGGTGGGGAAATACAGTAGCGCCGCCAGGGTGGGGAGGGACAGCAGTCCCAGATAGTTGAAGGGGTGTTTCATACCATAGCTCCTCTCTGTTTTCATTTTGGTTGTGATATATTTCTCTCATTTCTTGAGTGAAATATATCACATCCCTTCCCTCCTGTCAAGGGCTTTGTGCGAAAAATATCACACAACTTTCCCTCGGCTCCCTGTCATATCCCCCGGCCTGTCCACATAGGATGGAGACAAAGGCCGGTGATGAATGATGATGGCAACCAGACAACAGGCATATGAACAGGCGGTACGGGCCCTCCCTCTGCGGCTGCGGCAGACGGCCCTCTCCCTCCCGCCGGCGGACAGGGGACGGGCAGAGGAGCTGCGCCTGCGGTGCGGACAGCCCCTCGCCGCCGTCCTCCCGGAGGGGGAGCGGCCCCTGGGCGGGGAGCCCGTGGCGGGCCGGGACCTGGAGCAGCTGCTGGAGCTGGCCAGCCGGGCCTCGG
>CASEKM010000325.1 GCA_949288405.1 uncultured bacterium
AAGGGCTTGCCGCCTGCAATTCACAGACAACAAGCCCTTTCGGCTGCTTAAACAATTTTTCAACAGAAATATTGTCTAACTTTTTGGGGTCACTTCACCCGGGCATGCGCTCGGGGCGGTTTTTTATCCCGGCGGGGCGCCGGGCCGACATATCTTGGACACATGTTTCTGCTATGGTGATACTGGGAGGTGAGAGACGCCATGGAGACCATTCTGGTGGTGGAGGACGAAAAGCGCATCCGGGACATTGTGCGGGACTACTTTACCGCCCACGGCCTGGGGTGCGACCTGGCCCGGGACGGGGCGGAGGCCCTGGACCTGCTGCGGGACCACGACTACGACGCCATCCTGCTGGACGTCTTCATGCCCAACCTGGACGGGTTCCAGGTGTGCCGGGCGGTGCGGCAGAGGAGCCAGGTGCCCATCCTCTTCCTCACCGCCCTGGGGAACGAGGAGGATATGCTCCGGGGGTACGCCCTGGGGTGCGACGACTATGTGACCAAGCCCTTTTCCCTGGCGGTGCTGCTGGCCAAGACCCGGGCCCTGATCCGCCGGGGCCGGGGCGGGAGCGAGGCCCTGGCCTGCGGGGCCGTCTCCCTGGATCCGGGCCGCCGGACCTGTACGGTGGAGGGGCGGGAGATCAAGCTGTCCCCCCGGGAGTTTGACCTGCTGGAGTGCCTGCTGCGCAACCAGGGGCAGGTGCTCAGCCGGGCGCAGCTGCTGGACAAGGTGTGGGGCCTCGACTTTCAGGGGGACGACCGGGCGGTGGATGTGCGCATCCGCAGCCTCCGGGCCGCCCTGGGGGAGGCGGGGAAGCAGATCAAGACGGTATTCAAGGCGGGCTATCGGATGGAGGAGGGGTGAGGGATGAGCCGACGCGTCAAAAAGCTGCTGCGGGGGACGCTGCCCCGGTTCCTGATCTTATGGGCGGTCATGATGGGACTGCTGACGTGGGCAAGTTTGAAAAGCCTGGACCAACAGGTGGAGTATGCCATGGACAGAGTCCGCCAAAATGTAGAGGAGGATTACCGGGAGATCCGGGACGGAGGGGCCGCCGAGGACAAGAAGCCCCTTATCCTCACCGGGCGGCTGGGGCAGGCGCTCTACAGCCTGGACGGCGTGGCCCAGTTCCGCTTCTACACCCCCGACGGCCAGGTGTGGGCCGAGACCCCCATGGCTATGGGGTCCGCCTGCCCGCCGGGGAGCGGGGCGTACAGCTGGTACCTGCTGCTGGACCCGGCGCTCTCCCAGGAGGAGCAGCTGGCCCTGGCGGAGCTGCTGCGGGACGATTGGGAGCTGGGGCGGTTCTTCGGCTCGGAGGGAGGATTGGTCTCGGAAACCGAGACGGACGAACGCTACTGTGAAGTGACTGGCGTGGCCGACCATGCCCGGGAGGTGATCGTCCCCAAGGCCATCACCTACGTCTATCAGGACCGGACCGTCACCCTGGTGGACAGCGACAGCGGCTTTTTCCAGGGGAAGGAGCTGGAGACCATCCGCTTTGACGCGGTGCAGCTCTCCTCCCGGCTGTCGGCCCAGCGGGCCTCTCCGGGGGAGATGCTGGACTGCTGGCAGGAGGCGGAGGACAAGCTGGACCGCTTTGTGGACGCCAGCCCCCTCAGTCTCCGCTCCGCCGGGAGCTCCTCCGACGGCAGCCAGTATGCCCCCATTGACAACCAGGTGATCCTGGCCTCCTCCTACGCCTGCACCCCCTGGCACATCCTGGCGGAGGAGCTGGGGATCACCGCCCTGCTCACCCTGCTGGCCGCCGTGCTCCTGGCCCGCTACACCGACCGGAAGCAGCGGGCGGCCATCCAGCGGGAGCGGGACTTCACCCGGGCGGCGGCCCACGAGCTGAAGACCCCCCTGGCCATCCTCCAGGCCCACGGGGAGGCCCTGCGGGAGGACATTCTGCCCGAGAAGCGGGCGGAGAATCCCCTGCAGAAGGAGCCCCTGGACCTGGAAGCCCTGGTGCGGGAGGTGTGGGAGCCACTGGCCCTGCCTCTGGAGCAGAGGGACATTACCCTGAAGCTGGACCTGGAAGCCCTTCAGCTGGAGGGGGACCGGGAGCGGCTGCGGGAGGCGGCGGGCAACCTGGCCTCCAACGCCCTGCGCCACTGC
>CASEKM010000326.1 GCA_949288405.1 uncultured bacterium
GGGACGGACTCGCCGGTGAGAGAGGCCTGGTTGACGGTGACCTCCCCCTCCGCCACCACGCCGTCCAGGGGAATGACGCCCCCGGCCCGCACCAGCACCCGGTCGCCGGGCTTTACCTGGCCGATGGGAACCAGCACCTCCTCAGCTTCTGTTTTCAGCCACACCCGGTCCACGTGGAGGGACAGGCTCTCCGCCAGGTCGGCCACAGACTTCTTCCGCGTCCAGTCCTCCAGCAGCTCGCCAATCTCCAGCAGGAACATCACCATGCCGGCGGTGCCGAAGTCCCGTCGTCCCACAGAGATGCCGATGGACAGGGCGTCCAGCAGTTCCACCTTGATTTTTCTCCGGCCCAGGCACTGCAGGCCCTTACGGAGGAAGGGCGCCATGTGCCACACCACCCGGGCCACACGCAGGGGGGCGGGCAGAAACAGGGCGGCCGCCCCCTTCATCAGCACCTTGCCCGCCAGCTTCTCCTGAAATTCCCGGTTCAGCGCCCGGGTGCTGTGGCCGGGCAGGGTGACCGTCTCCTCAGCCCCGGCCCAGGTGAAGCCAGCGATGGCGGCGAGGACGGTCTCCCGCTCCCCCGCATAGGTCAAGATGACGCAGCCGGTGCGCTCGTGAACCGCAGTCTCTTTTGTCCAGGGCTGGCCTTTCAGCCAGGTTTCCAGCAGATCCGCCTGCCGGAGGGTCATGTTTTTCTGCCTCAGCCGCAGGCGCATCCGGCCCCGGCTCTCATGTACGATGGTCGCTCTCATCACAAATCTCTCCTCATGGAAAACTCCCAATTTCCTTTTGTGTTCCCGGGTTCAAAATTTTCCCCGGTGTTTCCGCCCCCTGCGGGGGCAGAAACACACAAAAGAATTGGGACACGGAAAAAGGGAGCCGCTTACCGGCTCCCTTCCGCGGTTTTTCAGGCCTCCCGGCCCTCCACCTGAGCCTCGGCCTCCTGGGCGGCCCGGGCCTCGTTGATGTCCTTGGCGGCGGCCAGGATGTCGGCGGCGTTCTCCTGAAGGTCAGTGACCGTCTCCATCACGCTGTCCTTCATCCGCAGACCGGCGGCGGTGATGTGGGTATAGGCCTTCTTGGCGTCCTTGCTGGTGAGCAGCTTCACGCCGGCGGAGCCAAACAGAGCGCCGCCCACAAAGCAGGCCAGTCTGACATAGTGTTTCATCATGGGGATTCTTCCTTTCTGCGATGTACTTATTTGCGTTTGTAGCCCGTGATCATCACCATGACCATGCAGATCACGGCGCCCCAGGCCCAGAAGCGATGTTGTTTCATTGCAATTTCCTCCTGTGCGGAAACAAGCTCGTCTCTTGCGGAAACAAGCTCGTCTCTTTGCGTATTGAAGAATTATAGCAGAGGAAGAACCTTCTGTATCACCAAACCGGACGGGGCTGTGCCGGTTCAGACATTTTTTCGGTATCGAATTGGCGTCACGCCGTACTGCCGCCGGAAGGCAGCGGTGAACTGGCTGGCGCTGCTGTATCCCACCGACTGGGCCACCCCCAGCACGCTGAGAGAGGAGCTCCGCAGCAGCTCCGCCGCCCGCTCCATCCGCCGCTGCCGCAGCCAGGCGTGGACGGGCAGGCCCGGCGGAAGCCCTCCTTGAAGGTGGTGGCGGAGAGGCAGGAGCGGCGGCTCAGGGCCGGGATAGTGAGGGACTCGTCCAGGTGCTCCTCCATATACCGGCGGGTGTCCGCCAGCGCCCGGACAACCTCCCGCTTCAGCGCCGGGACCATGTCTGCCGCCGCCTTCTCCGGGGTGGAGAGCAGGTAGAGCAGCTCCACCGACTTCCACACGCACCAGCGGGCCTGTTCGCTGTGCGGCAAGCGGTCCAGGTCGGCAAAGGCCGCCCGGCTCCAGTGAGTGGGGCCCTCCACGGCGCAGCCGCCCCGGCCGGCCATCCAGCGGCGCACCTGGCCCGTGTCCAGGGTCAGCCCGCCCAGCAGGGTACAGATGGTATTCAGGCTCTCCCGGGCGTTCCGGGCGTCCACCGCCACCAGGACGCCCTCCAGGGGGGCGTCCACGCTGGCTCCCACTACGCCGGAGAGGTCGGTGAGGAGGAGCACCTGCCGGGCCCCTGCCGTCAGGGCCGAGCCGTCCCGCCGGGCCAGGGTCACCGCCCCAGCCAGGCAAAACAGGGCCTCGAAGTGGAGGGGCTCCAGTCGGAGGGGCAGGGAAACCGGCCCCTCGTCCAGGGAGAACAGGCAGGCCCGTGCGCCGGGCATCACCGGAAGCCACGCTCCGCGGCGCTCTAAACATTCTGTCAGCAAGGTGCGCCTCCCTTCTGCACTGGTCCGTGCAAGTACGCGGGAACGGTCTATCCCAGCGCTACGCGGGAACGGTCTATCCCAGCGCTACGTCCAGCGCCATCATCAAAGTGAAGCCCAGGGCGAAGGCCAGCGTCCCCACATTGGAGTGCTCCCCCTGGGACATCTCCGGGATCAGTTCCTCCACCACCACATAGAGCATGGCCCCGGCGGCGAAGCTCAGCAGATAGGGCAGGGCCGGGACCACCAGCCCGGCGGCCAGGATGGTCAGCAGTGCGCCCAGGGGCTCCACCGCGCCGGAGAGCACGCCCCCCGCGAAGGCCCGGGCCTTGTTCACCCCTTCCGAGCGCAGGGGCATGGAGATGATGGCCCCCTCGGGGAAGTTCTGGATGGCGATGCCCAGGGACAGAGCCAGTGCGGCCGTCATGGTGATCTGTCCCTCTCTGGCCAGAAAGCCCGCATAGACCACCCCCACCGCCATCCCCTCGGGGATGTTGTGGAGGGTAACGGCCAGCACCATCATGGTGGAGCGCCCCAGCCGGGTGCGGGGCCCCTCCGCCTGCTGGCTCCGCTGGTGGAGGTGGGGGATCAGGTGATCCAGCCCCAGCAGAAAGAGGACGCCGGCCCAGAAGCCGACGGCCGCCGGCAAAAAGGCCCAGGCCCCCGCCCCGGCGGACTGCTCCATGGCGGGGATCAGCAGGCTCCAGATGGACGCGGCCACCATCACGCCGGAGGCAAAGCCGGTGAGCCCCCGCTGCACCCGGTCCCCCAGGCCCTTCTTCAGGAAGAAGACGCAGGCGGCGCCCAGGGAGGTGCCGACAAAGGGGAGGAGCAGGCCATAGATCACGGGTGTTTCCATCAATCAGCCTTCCGGCTGCTCCGGCCCGTGGCTGTGCCGCCCGCAGCAGTGTCCGCCGTTATGCTTCCCGCCGCAGCAGCCCCCGTCCGGGTCGGTGGGGTCCAGGTGCAGGAGATCCACCTGAGCCGTGCTCTCCTGCAGATCCATCTGATCCAGCTGTTCCAGCATAACACGTCCTCCTTCACGTTTTTGTGTTTCAGTGGAATGGCAGATTGCCAAAGGTTAGCAATAACTAACCATAATGGAATTATAGCGCCGCACGCACCTATTGTCAAGGAACAAACTGCCGCGGGACTTTTTTGTTTCACTGCCCGCACCGCGGCCTTAATTTCCAAAAAATGTACACAAACGTCCCACAAAGGGGCGAATTCCTCCTTATTTGAACGGACCAAAGCCTTCCCCCCACAGGGGGGAAGGTGGCTGGCCGCAGGCCAGACGGATGAGGGGGCTTGAGAGAGATTAACACCTCTGTAGTCACCCTCATCAGTCACCCTGACGGGTGACAGCTTCCCCCTTCTAGGGGGAAGCCTGGTCCCAACTCAAATAAGGAGGAATTTTTTTATGGCGAGCAATTATACGGAACATTACGACCTGTGCCAGTGGGAGGCAACCGACCAGGTACAGCGCACCGACTTTAACGCGGACAATGCCAAGATTGACGCGGCGCTGGATGCGTTGGAAGGGAGCAAGGCGGACAGATCCAGCGTGAATGTCCTGTCTGAGGCGGTCTCCAGCCTGGAGACTGCGGTGGCGGGACATGCGGCGGCACTGCTCAAGCTGGGCAACTGCCGGATCGAGACGACCAGCTATGTGGGCACCGGGACCTGTGGAGCGGACCACCCCACTGTCATCAGCTTCTCCCAGCGGCCCGCCTTGTTCCTGGTGATGGGCTACCGCTGTCTCATGTTTGCCACGGCGGATGACGAGGATCAGGCCTGGGGCGTCCAGCGGGACGGCTACTACACCGCCAACTTTTCCTGGAACGGGAATCAGGCCGCCTTCTGGTGGGAAAACGACTATGGGCAGATGAACTATCAGAACCAGACCTATCGGGTCAT
>CASEKM010000327.1 GCA_949288405.1 uncultured bacterium
CTGTCCCAGCTCCCACCCGCCCCTGGCGAGGTGTGGGGCTACGCCCCCTGGCGCTCCGCCATGACCAAGATCTTATGGGGCATGGGGCTGACCACCATCCATTTTGAGTTCCTCTATCTCCAGTACCTCCTGCCCCTGCTGGGGGCCGCCCTGCTGTACCTTGGCTTCCGGTCCCTGCGGAAGGAGAACCGGTGGTTTAAGCTGTGCTGGGTGCTGTCCGGCGTCCTGCTGGCGGTGCATATGGCCTTTGACATCCTCACCGCCACCCCGGTGATGGGGTGGGTCACGGAAACTCCCGCCCTCAACTGGGGCCTCACCTGGCCCATTCTAGGGATGGACCTGCTGCTGCTCTTCGCCCTGTGGCGGGGAACCAGGGCGGCCTTTGCCGTGGTAGGGGAGCAAAAACCTAAGGACTGGCTCAGGCAGGGGTTCATCTGCTACCTGCTGTTTTGCGGAATCGCCCTGTGGTCCGAGCTGGTCCCTCTCTACTACGGCCGTGGGATCGCCGGCCTGATCCTGGAGATCCGTCTGCTCCTGTGCATCTCTTATCAGAGCATCGAGCTGGCCAGCCGGGGCTATGCCATTACCCCTGTCCCCGTCCGCTTCACTCCAACCGTCTTACTGGCCGGCGTGTTTGCTGTGGTCCTGCTGTCCAGCATTGCCGCCCTGTGGCTGTCCAGCCGGGCTCCCGCGCTGGAGGCCCAGCACCTGTCCGACGTCCAGGCGGAGGAATATGCCTCGGTGCGGGCGCGTCTGGTGGACCTGGGCATGGACGCCGCCTTGGCCAACAGTCTGGACGAGGCGGAGCTGGCGCGGTGCCGGGATGCCCTGGCCGTCTACGACCTGCCCCTCGCCTACGCCTATGGGGAACACACCTACAACCGGGAGGACGAGACAGGCCGGGCCGATGTGGAGTATGTGACCCTCCGGGCCTGGGCGGTGCAGCTGCCCCATGACCAGGCCCGCTACTACCTCACCTTCCGGTGGACGCAGCTTCCCGGGCACAACCTCCGGGACGGCCTCACTGGGAGCACGACATCCTATTTCCGCAGCTATGATTTCTCCGCCCGCATCCTCTGGGACCAGGGCGGCCAGACCTGGACCGCCGCCCCGGAGGTACACCTTGCCGGGGGCGAGACGCCGGAGGAGCTGCCCGACTGGGCCCTGGAGTGGTACGACTATGAGCTGGAGGCCCTGGGACACCTGGCCTACACACCCTGGTGTCAGTTCTCCTTCCCGGAGGAGGGCGAAAACCGCTGGGGCTGGATGGCCTGGAGCGAGGACTTTACCGGTTGGCAGGAGCGCTACAACGGTACCGGAGCCCTGTATTATCAGCCCGGTATCTTCTACCGCCACCAGATCTCCTGGCTGCACTACCCCTACTACGCCCTGGAAAACATCCTGGCATCCGGTGGGATGCCCAACGACGGGATGACCCAGACCCTCGGGTATGTATATGCGCTGAAACTATCCTGAAAAAACTCCCCTCTGGGGCGTAATGTCATTAAGTTAAGGACTCTGCACAAAAGCCTCCCTTGTAAAAGGGAGGGGGACCGCCGAAGGCGGTGGAGGGATTCCGAATCACGCAAACTTTTTGCTCAATGGAATCCCCCACCCGGCTTCGCCGGGAGCCCCCTTTCACAAGGGGGCCGATGAACTTGTTCCTCTAACTAAATGACATTGGCTGCGGCGGGGAGTTTTTTGCGCTTTCCCTTTCCCTTCTCCGGGAAATTTGCTACAATAAAGAAAATCCAAGAAGAAAGAGGGAGTGTCTATGCGTACCATCCAGGCCGCCGCCCTCACCGAGACGGTGGCCCAGCTGTGCATCCAGGCCAACACCCGCCTGCCCCAGGACATCGTGGCCGCCCTGGACCGCACCCGGAAACACGAGCCCTGGCCCCTGGCCAAGGAGACCCTGGGGCTCCTGTGGGAGAACATGGAGCTGGCGGAGGAGAAAAACCTGCCCGTCTGCCAGGACACGGGCATGGCCTGCGTCTTTGTGGAGCTGGGCCAGGACGTGCACATTGAGGGCTGCGTAAATCCATCGTGGGCGACCCCCTGCGCCGGGTGAACACCGAGGACAACACCCCCGCCGCCATCACCGTTCGGCTGGTGCCCGGGGACGGCTGCAAGGTCACCGTGGCCCCCAAGGGCTTCGGCTCGGAGAACATGAGCCGCCTGGGGATGCTGAAACCCGCCGACGGGGTGGAGGGCGTGAAGAACTTCGTGGTGGAGACGGTACGCCTGGCCGGCTCCAACCCCTGGTGCTGGGCATCGGCATCGGGGGCTCCTTTGACAAGGTGGCCTATCTGGCCAAGCACGCCCTGCTCCGGCCCATTGACCAGCCCAACCCGGACCCCTTCTACGCCAGTCTGGAGCGGGAACTTTTGACGGAGATCAACGCCCTGGGCGTGGGTCCCCAGGGCTTCGGCGGGGAGACCACCTGCCTGGGATTGTCCATCGAGGCGGCCCCCACCCATGTGGCCGGCCTGCCGGTGGCGGTGAATGTGAGCTGCCACGTGACCCGCCGGGCCTCGGCGGAGCTCTGATAGGGAGGGATTTTCATGCAGTACAAACTGACCACTCCCGTCACCCGGGAGGATCTGGCCCCCCTGAAGGCGGGGGACACCGTCCTGCTCTCGGGTACGGTGTACACCGCCCGGGACGCGGCCCACAAGCGGATGATGGAGCTGCTGGACGCGGGGAAGGAGCTGCCCTTCCCGGCGGAGGGCTCCGCCGTCTACTATGTGGGCCCCACCCCCGAGCGCCCCGGCGAGGTCATCGGCTCCGCCGGTCCCACCACCAGCGGGCGGATGGACCCCTACTCCCCCCGGCTGCTGGACCTGGGCCAGCGCATCATGATCGGCAAGGGCAAGCGGAACCAGGCGGTGAAGGACGCGGTGGTCCGCAACGGGGCGGTGTACCTGGCCGCCCTGGGGGGCGCCGGGGCCCTGATGGCCGCCAGCGTCCAGTCCCTGGAGATCATCTGCTGGGAGGACCTGGGCTGTGAGGCTGTACGGAAGCTAGAGGTAAAGGATTTTCCCCTTACAGTTATTTTGGACGCCCACGGGGGCGATCTGTACGAGAGCGGCCCCGCCGCCTACCTGGCCGGACGGGGCGAGGGCTGACAAAAAGAGACGGCATTCCCCTCCGGGGGAAGGCTGTTCAACAAAAGGAGGGATTTGGCATGTTCACCTGCGCTCAGTGCGCCATTGAGGCTTGCCGGTCCGGGCAGCTGGACAAGATGCCCAAGAACTGTCCCATGCACGACCCGGCCTTCTTTGAACAGGTTTTGACCGAGTACTTCAAGCCGGAAAACCACGATTTCTTTGTGGCCAGTGCCGCCACCGAGGCCATCGGCTACGGCCGCTGGCCCCGCTTGCGGGAGGTGATGGAGTTCTCCAGGCGGATGGGCTACACCAAGCTGGGGCTGGCCTTCTGCGCCGGCCTCCACAAGGAGGCCGCCATCGTGGACCGGATCTTCCGCAAAAACGGCTTTGAGGTGGTGTTCGTCATCTGCAAGACGGGCTCCATCTCCAAGGACAGGGCGGAGGTGCCCCAGGAGTTCCGGGTGCGCCCCGGCACCTACGAGGTCATGTGCAACCCCATCGCCCAGGCGGAGCTGCTCAACCGGGCGGGGACCGACTTTAACGTGTGCCTGGGCCTGTGCGTGGGCCACGACTCCCTGTTCTACAAATACTCCAAGGCCCTGGTCACCACCCTGGTGGCCAAGGACCGGGTCACCGGCAACAACCCCGCGGCGGCCATCTACTGCGCCGACGGGTATTTAAAGAACCGGCTTGAGCTGTAATGTAAAAATACTTCACATCAAAAAAATGCGGCCCCGCCGGATCGAGAACACAGTCCGGCGGGGCCGAAATCTGCCAGTCAGAGTTTTCCCGGCATGAGCGCACCATTGCGGCACATACTAGAGGCCGGATGGAACCTCCAACATCAGAGC
>CASEKM010000328.1 GCA_949288405.1 uncultured bacterium
AAGACGATCTTGCCCTTCAGCTCCCGGCCCTGGGTGAGGCCGGCCACCGTCTGGTCCACCACCGCCTGGAAGATGGAGGCGGCCACGTCCTCCTTCCGCCCGCCCTGGTTCAGGATGGGCTGGATGTCGCTCTTGGCGAAGACGCCGCAGCGGGAGGCGATGGGGTAGATCTTCTCATGCCGCAGGGACAGCGCGTCCAGCTCGTCCACCGTCACGTTCATCAGGGTGGCCATCTGGTCGATGAAGGCGCCGGTGCCCCCGGCGCAGGAGCCGTTCATCCGCTCCTCCAGGGCGCCGCCGAAGAAGATGATCTTGGCGTCCTCGCCGACCGCGTCGGTGTGCGGGATGTAGGTGTTCACCGCGGCGGCGGTGGCGTACACCTCCTGGACAAAATCGATGCCCGAGGCGTTGGCCACCCCCAGGCCGGCAGAGCCGGTGATGACCATTTTCACCTGCTTCCCTGCCAGCATGTCCGAGATGGTCCTCAGGGTCTCGCAGGCCCGCTCCCGGGTCTTGGAGTAGTGCCGCTCATAGGAGCGGAACAGCAGCTTGTTTTGCTCATCCAGCACCACGACCTTGACCGTGGTGGAGCCGATGTCGATACCGATGCGCAGACTCATAAAAAGAAAAAGCTCCTAACCTTATATCACATCAACGTTGTAGTCTCTATTCTGATACATGATACTTCCGGCGGGGAGAAAAAACAACAATTTTAACGACTTCTTAACGGCGTATATAGGAGGAAAAACGGCCTTTTAACGGTGAGAAATTGTGCATTTCTCCTCAGATGTGCCAAATCTTCCTCTTTTATTTTCAAAAAATGAATTGACGGTTTGCACAAAGACTGTGCGGATTCTGTAAAAAAACAGGGAGGGCGGGACGCCGCCGGCCCCGCCCCCGGAACAGCCCGTCAGCCGTCCCGGACCAGCCCCTCCAGCAGGGCGGCGTTGCCCGCCAGCCTGGGGTCCCCGGGGGAGCACGCCAGCGCCAGCCTGGCCTCCTCCAGCGCCTGGGCGGTCCGGCCGGTGTGGTAGAAGGCCTGGCAGCGCAGGTCGTGGGGCAGACTGCCCCAGGCCTCCGCCTCACAGATATAGGTGCGGGGCCGCTCCCGCAGGGCCAGCGCCCGCTGGGAGGCCCACAGCACTCCGTCCCAGTCCCCCTCCTCATAGAGGAAGCGGGCCAGGTCCACCCAGGGCTCCCGCAGATGGGGGGCCTCCGCCGCCGCCCGCAGGTGCCAGCCCAGCGCCTCCCTCCGCTCCCCCTTCTGGGCAAAGGCCCGGGCCAGAAAGCGCATGGAGGCCGCCCGCTCATCCTTCCAGACGGCCTTGGGGAGAGCCAGGTGCCGCTCCAGGGTGCGGATGCAGTCGTCCCACCGGCGGTGGAACAGGTACTCCCGGCCCAGATAGTGGAGGTTCCGGTCGTCCTCCGGGTCCTCCCGGACAGACAGCTCCAGCAGGGGCAGATACTGCCCCCGGGACTTGCCCGGGTCCGGGTGGTGGTCCAGCTGGACCCCCTCCGCCGTCACCACCGGCCCCGGCCGGCCCGCCCCCGTCCACCGGAGCACCTCGTGGACCGGGTGGACCCACTGGAAGCCCCGGCGGGCGTGGATCTTCTCCTGCCAGAACACCACCCCCTCGGAGCCGTCGGGCTGAAAGCTCCAGGTGTACCGGTACCGGGCCTGGCTGGCCCCCGGGACCCAGACCCGCTCCAGCGCGGAGCGCCAGCCGGGGCGAAACACCTCGTCCAGGTCGGTGCACACGCACACGTCCACATCCCCCGGCACCAGCTCCAGAGACCGGTTCCTGGCCCGGTCGAAGCGCCAGGGCGCGATCTCCTCCACGGTCACCTCCGCCCCACGGGCCTTCAGACGGTCCGGGGTGCCGTCGGCGGAGCCGGTGTCCAGCACCACCACCCGGTCCGCCTCCCCCATAGAGTCCATCCATCGGTCCGCAAACTTGGCCTCGTCCCGGCTGATGGCATATACGGCAATATTCATGGCGTCCTCCT
>CASEKM010000329.1:0-1785 GCA_949288405.1 uncultured bacterium
TCCATCCGGGCCCACTGGGGCCCTGGGTGGGCGGAAATTTGCCGTTGGTGCGGTTCAAGAACTGCGCCTGGGTTTGCCGAGCCAACGGAACCGGTGCGAATCCTGGCAGGCGCGCGCCATGCGTCTTTACTAGTTTCCGGTGGATGGGGAAAAGACGGCTATCAGCCACAGCCTTGGAATTGTGGGCGGCCCAGTGTGCCGCCCCTGCTGGGATCAGGGATCGTCTTCGGATACGCCATCCCTCTGAGCCGCGCTTGAGCCCAAACACGCCAAAAGGCGCGCCATCCGCCAGGAGAAGCATGACCCAAAGGTTACCGAGACCTCAGCGGCAGCGGTAATAGCATAAAAACCAATCGACTGAGCCACCCGCGCCTTTGCGTCAACAGCCAAGGCCGCCTAATTGGGGCCCCCGTAAAAATGGGGGTCCAGGGGACCGTGAATATGGGCGCGAAGCACCCATCTGAACGGCCCCCTGGCGGCTTTTTGGTTTCTTTTTGGCCGTCCAAAAAGAAACTCGCCGCCCGCAGGCGGCGAAATTCCCCTGATAAAAAGATAAAAATTTTAAGAGAAAACAAGAGGAAGTAACCAAATTATGAGTTTACAGATCAGTGAGAAAGTAAGAGCTCTGGGCCGCCAGGCCCAGGAGGAATTGAAGGACCAGTTTGCCCGCATCGACGCCGTGGCGGAGGAGAACGCCGCCCGGGTGCTGGAGGCCTTCCAGACCCACCGGGTGGCGGAGGGGTACTTCGCCGGCACCACCGGCTACGGCTATGACGACCTGGGCCGGGACAAGCTGGACGAGATCTACGCCCAGATCTTCGGCACCGAGGCCGCCCTGGTGCGCATCCAGTTCGTCAACGGCACCCACGCCATCGCCGCCGCCCTGTACGGCTGTCTGAAGGCGGGGGACGTGCTGGTGTCCGCCGTGGGCGCCCCCTACGACACCCTGCTGGGGGTCATCGGGGCGGTGGACAAGGGCCACGGCTCCCTGAAGGACTACGGCGTGGAGTACCGGCAGGTGGAGCTTCTGGACAACAAGCCCGACCTGGAGGGGATGGCCAAAGCCGCCGCCGACCCCCGGGTGAAGGCGGTGCTCATTCAGCGCTCCAAGGGCTACTCCACCCGCGCCTCCCTGTCGGTGGCGGAGATCGGGGAGATGTGCCGCTGTATCCGGGCCGCCAACCCCAATGCCGCCATCCTGGTGGACAACTGCTACGGGGAGTTCGTGGAGACCCTGGAGCCCACCCACGTGGGGGCCGACCTGGTGGTGGGCTCCCTGATCAAGAATCCCGGCGGCGGCCTGGCCCCCACCGGGGGCTACATCGCCGGGCGGCGGGACCTGGTGGAGGGGGCGGCCATGCGCCTGACGGTGCCCGGCATCGGGGCGGAGTGCGGCTCCACCCTGGGGCAGAACCGCCTGCTGTACCAGGGCCTGTTTTTGGCCCCCCACACGGTGGCCCAGGCGGTGAAGACCGCCGTGTTCGCCGCCAAGGTGATGGAGCTGCTGGGCTACGAGACGGAGCCCCGCTCCGACCAGGCGCGCCACGACATCATCCAGATGATCCACATGAAGGAGCCCGAGGCCCTGAAGAAGTTCTGCAAGGGCATCCAGTTCGGGGCCCCGGTGGACTCCTACGTCACCCCGGAGCCCTGGGACATGCCCGGCTACGACTGCCAGGTGATCATGGCGGCGGGGGCCTTCATCCAGGGGGCCTCCATCGAGCTGTCCGCCGACGCCCCCATGCGGGAGCCCTACACCGTCTACCTCCAGGGGGGCCTCACCTT
>CASEKM010000329.1:1790-2135 GCA_949288405.1 uncultured bacterium
GCTCCGCCTGTGTCCCGTATAGTCCAAGCCCGCTCCTGCATACCCTCTCTTGATTGGGGGGAGGCGTATGTGGGAGATCCGGCGGCGCTGGCGGCGGTATTGGCGGCGGGGGCGCGGCCCGCGGCCCTGGATGGTCACCGGGGCGGCCGGCCTGCTGGTGTTTTTTCTGATCACCGGCTTTCTGGAGGCCCGGCTGCGGCCCATGGTGGTCACCGCCGCCCAGGCCCAGGCCCAAAACCGGCTGTCCGCCGTGATGGAGGGCGCCATTTTGGACCGGCTGGGGGAGGCGGGGACCGCCTACTCCGACTTTGTGACCATCCAGCGGGACGAGGCGGGGGAGATCGC
>CASEKM010000330.1 GCA_949288405.1 uncultured bacterium
GATGGCGGTGAATCTGGCCTTCGGCGCGTGCTTCCACCGGAACCTGCTGGGGATTGCAGACCTGGCGGCGCTGTGCGCCCTGTGCTACCTGTGCGATTTGGTGTGCGTGCTGTTCTTCTGCCCCTTCCAGTTCTTTTTGATGGGCAACCGGTGCTGCGTCAACTGCCGGATTTTTGCCTGGGGCTCCTGGATGATGGCCGCCCCCCTGATGCTGGTTCCCCACGTCTACGCCCAGTCCCTGTTCTGGACCGGCGTGCTGGTGCTGGCCGTGTGGGAGCTCCGCTTCCGCCGCCACCCGGAGCGGTTCTGGTCCGGGTCCAACCGCACCCTCCAGTGCAGCCGGTGCCGGGAACGCCTGTGCCGCTATAAAAACCACATATACCGCATAGATAAATAGACGGGCGTCCCGATGGCAACCCATCGGTTCGCCCGCCTTTTTTAGCTTCTGTTCTGCCGCCCAGCGGATGAAATTCCGCACCAGCTCCAGCTGCCCAGGCGTCAGGGTCCGCAGGCCCTCCGCCACATCCCGCCAGGCCTCGTCCTCGTGGCGGGCGGTGCCCACCAGAAACTCGTCCGGAGTGGTGTCCAGGGCCAAGGCCAGGCGCATGATGACCTCGGTGGAGGGGATGGACTTGGCCCGTTCAATGCTGGAGAGATATTTATGCCCGATTTCCGCCTGTTCTGCCACTTTCTCCTGGGTCAGTTTCAACTGATGCCGGCGGCGTGCGATCCGCTTTCCAATTTCCGTATAATCCAGCATATCATCCCTCCCTATCCTTATTTCCTAGGATAGACAGGATTTTCTTGTGAAAAAACTACTTATAGAAGGAAATATCACCTTGACGAGGTAGTTTGTGGCAATTATAGTTGAATTATCAACTTAAAATTGGAAAAGGAGGGCCCGCGCATGTATGAGAAAATGTACTGCATCCTGTTCAACGCCATTACGGACCGTCTGAGGGAGACCCGAAACATGAATTTTGGCCGTGCTGCGTTCCTTCTGGAGGAGGCCCAGCGGCAGGCAGAGGCGGTCTACCTGGAGAGCGCCGAGGAAAAAACGGCGTCCTCGTCTTGACATTTCTCTGCCCTGGTGATATAGTACCCGTGTCAAATCGGCACCGATGGAGAAGAGGCCGGAACTCCCACCCAGAGAGGGGCGCAGCTGCTGGAAGCGCCCTGTGGATGTTTCAGGCCGGTACCACTCCTGAGCCGCTGGCGAATGCAGAATGCAGAATGCAGAATGCAGAATGGGCCTCCCCTCTGCTTTGTGTTCCGTTCGGCAGAAAGCTATGCCGGGCCCGCCCGTTACAGCGGTCACAAGCGGCGGTTTTTGAAACCGCAAGCAGGGTGGAACCGTGGAGCGTATGGGATTATTTGCGCCTCACCCCTGACACACTCAGGGGTGAGGCGTTTTGTTTTGCCCCTAGGCTTCCCCTTTAGGGGAAGCTGTCGAGCGAAGCGAGACTGATGAGGTCCTCCGAATACAGGACCGCCTCATCCGTCATTTGCTTCGCAAATGCCACCTTCCCCTAAAGGGGAAGGCCAAAGAGGAGGTTATCTGCAATGTCCGAAGAAGTGAAAAACAACGAGTTTACCTTTGAAAACCCCGAGTACCGCCAGACCTACTGGCACACCTGCTCCCATGTGATGGCCCAGGCTGTCAAGCGCCTGTGGCCCGAGGTGAAGCTGGCCATCGGCCCCTCCATCGACGAGGGGTTCTATTACGACATGGACGCCCCCTTCGCCTTCACCCCCGAGCACCTGGAGCAGATCGCCTTCACCCCCGAGCACCTGGAGCAGATTGAGGCGGAGATGCGCAAGATCTGCAAGGAGAAGCTGAAGCTGGAGCGGTTCGAGCTGCCCCGGGCGGAGGCTTTGAAGTTCATGGAGGAGAAGGGCGAGCCCTACAAGGTGGAGCTCATCAACGATCTCCCCGAGGACGCCCACATCTCCTTCTATAAGCAGGGGGAGTTCACCGACCTGTGCGCCGGTCCCCACCTGGACTCCNNCCCCACCTGGACTCCACCGGCCGGATCAAGGGCAACGCCCTGAAGCTCACCGCCTGCAACGCCGCCTACTGGCGGGGGGACTCCAACCGGGAGACCCTCCAGCGCATCTACGGCATCGCCTTCCCCAAGAAGGACGAGCTGGACGCCTATCTGGAGCGCATCGAGGAGGCCAAGCGCCGGGACCACCGGAAGCTGGGCAAGGAGCTGGGCCTGTTCATGCTCCGGGACGAGGGCCCCGGCTTCCCCTTCTTCCTGCCCAAGGGCATGACCCTGAAGAACACCCTGCTGGACTACTGGCGGAAGATCCACAAGAAGTACGGCTATGTGGAGATCTCCACCCCCATCATCCTGAACCGCCAGCTGTGGGAGCGGTCCGGCCACTGGGACCACTATAAGCAGAACATGTACACCACCGTCATCGACGGGGAGGACTACGCCATCAAGCCCATGAACTGCCCCGGCGGCATGCTGGTCT
>CASEKM010000331.1 GCA_949288405.1 uncultured bacterium
TCCGGCGCTGCCTCCGGCTCCGGCGCCGCCTCGGGCGACAATGTGATCAAGATCGGCGTGTTCGAGCCCTTCACCGGCGACTCCGCCTCCGGCGGCAACAAGGAGTACCTGGGCATGCAGTATGCCAACTCCGTGACCCCCACCGTGGAGGTGGGCGGTGTGGAGTACACCGTGGAGCTGGTCCCCTCTGACAACGGCTCCACCACCGACAAGGCCATGACCGCCGCCTCCCAGCTGGTGAGCGAGGGCGTGTCCATGGTGCTGGGCTCCTACGGCTCCGGCGTGTCCATCGCCGCCGGCCCCACCTTCGGCAACGCGGGCATCCCCGCCATCGGCGTCACCTGCACCAACCCCAACGTGACCGCCGGCAACGACTACTACTTCCGCATCTGCTTCCTGGACCCCTTCCAGGGCACCGTGCTGGCCAACTTTGCCAAGGATAAGTTCGACGCCAAGGTGGCCTACTGCCTGGGCGAGCAGGGCAACGAGTACGACCAGGGTCTGATCACCTTCTTTGAGCAGGCCTTCACCGCCGCCGGCGGCACCGTCATCAAGGCCTCCTACCCCACCAACAACTCCGACTTCAACTCCTATCTGACCCAGGCCCAGAGCGAGGGCGCGGACGTGATCTTCACCCCCGTGTCCATCGCCTACGCCACTCAGATCATCAGCCAGGCCGCCTCTCTGGGCATCGACATCCCCTTCCTGGGCTCCGATACCCTGGACGACAACAAGGTGCTGGACGCCGCCAACGGCACTGACATCCAGCTGTACGTGTCCACCTTCTATCAGGAGGGCGGCAACCCCGACTTCGACGCGGGCATCAAGGAGTACATCAACACCGCTGACGGCGCTCTGGAGGCCAACGGCGGCAACGACACCGTGGCGGCCGTCACCGCCATGGGCTACGACGCCTACTACGTGGCCCTGGAGGCCATCAAGGCCGCCGGCTCCACCGACTCCGCCGCCATCAAGGAGGCCCTGTGGGATGTGACCTATGACGGCGTCACCGGCCACATCGCCTTTGACGACGTAAACGGCGACGCCCAGCGGGATACCGCCTACATCAAGCACTCCACCAACGACGGCGCCTGGGAGCTGGAGACCCAGCAGACGGTCGCGGAGTAATCCTGCCCGTCCCGCTGTCCACTTGTACCTGTTTCGGTTTGGCGGGGACCACAAGTCCCCGCCAAACCTTATCTCTCCGCCCACGTCTGGGCTGCCTCAAAGACTGGGGCGGCGTCTCCCCATTCTTTGAGACGGCCCAGGGAATCTGACCCAACTAGGGAGGAACTTCCATGGAACTTTTGATCTCCACCCTGCTCTTCGGCATCTCCGCCGGGGGGCAGTACGCCCTCATCGCCATCGGCTACACCATGGTGTACGGCATTCTCCGCCTGATCAACTTCGCCCACGGCGACGTGTTCATGGTGGCCGGCCTCATGGGCATTTACCTGACCACCTTCCTGACCACCCTGCTGCCCCCGGCCCTGGTGGTGCCCGCCACGCTGCTGCTGGTGCTGGTGCTGACGGTGGCCCTGGGATTCTGCATCGAGCGGGTGGCCTACAAGCCCCTGCGCTCCGCCCCCCGCATGAGCGTGATGATCTCCGCCATCGGCGTGAGCTATCTGCTCCAGAACTCCGCCACCTATATCACCGCCGCCCAGCCCATGGTGTACCCCACCCTGCCCTTCCTGGGGGACACCGTTCAGATCGCCGGCACCTCCATCAAGTGGGTGGTGCTGCTCACCCCCTTCCTGGTGGTGGCTGGTGGTGGGACTGGTCATCGTCCTCACCCAGCTCATCAACCACACCAAGGTGGGCATGGCCATGCGGGCGGTGGCCAAGGACTTCGAGACCAGCCAGCTCATGGGCATCAAGATCAACTCGGTCATCTCCATGACCTTCATCATCGGCTCGGCCCTGGCGGCGGTGGGCTCCATGCTCTACTTCACCACCTACCCCACCATCGTCCCCACCTCCGGCGCCATGCCCGGCCTGAAGGCCTTCGTGGCCGCGGTGTTCGGGGGCATCGGCTCCATCCCCGGGGCGGTGATCGGGGCCTTCCTCATCGGCATCTGCGAGAATTTCGTGAAGATCCTCCCCTTCGAGGGGGCCACCACCTTTGTGGACGCCTTTACCTTCGCCCTGCTCATCATTGTTCTGGTCTTTAAACCCACCGGCCTGTTCGGGGAAAAGGCCACCGACAAGGTCTAAGGGAGGGAGCGTCAACTATGATCCAAGAGAGAAAAAGCAGAAAGGGCGCCGTGGCCGGCCTGATCTTCGCCGCGGCTGTCCTGCTCTTAGTGGTGCTGCTGGAGAATCTGAGCACCTTTCTGGGAACCGGCGCGGTGCCCAGCATCTTCCTGCCCACCAGCCAGCTGTTCTCCGTGCTGAAAAAGGCGGCGGTCTACTCCCTGGTGGCGGTGTCCATGAACCTGCTCAACGGCTTCACCGGCCTGTTTTCCCTGGGCCAGGCGGGCTTTATGCTCCTGGGGGCCTACACCTACGCCATCCTCACCGTCCCCATGTCCGCCAAGGACACGGTGTACTACCTGTACGGGGGCTCGGCGGTGAACTTCTCCCTGCCCGACCTGTTCGGCGGGGTGGACACCCCCGCGGGCCTGATCCTGGGGGTCCTTCTGGCCATCCTGCTGGGGGGCTGTGTGGCCGCTCTCTTCGCCTATCTCATCGGCCTGCCGGTATTGCGGCTCAAAAGCGACTATCTGGCCATCGCCACCCTGGGCTTCGCGGAGATCATCCGGGCCATCTTCCAGTGG
>CASEKM010000332.1 GCA_949288405.1 uncultured bacterium
CGGGTCAGGCTGGAGTAGCGGGCCTCGTTCATCAGGAACTCCTGATAGCCGCCGGCGGGGGCCTTGGAGTCCAGGATGAAGGGGTTCTTGCCCTCCTTCTTCAGGTCGGGGTTGAACCGGAACAGGTTCCAGTAGCCGCACTCCACGGCCTTCTTCATCTCGGCCTGGCAGTTGGTCATGCCGCCCTTGATGGAGTGCATCTCACAGGGGGCGTAGCCGATGATGAGGGAGGGGCCGTGATAGGCCTCGGCCTCGGCAATGGCCTTCAGGGTCTGGTTCATGTTGGCGCCCATGGCCACCTGAGCCACATACACGTAGCCGTAGGTCATGGCGATCTCAGCCAGGCTCTTCTTGGGCGTGGTCTTGCCGGCCGCGGCGAACTGAGCCACCTGGCCGATGTTGGAGGACTTGGAGGCCTGTCCGCCGGTGTTGGAGTACACCTCGGTGTCGAAGACGAACACGTTCACGTCCTCGCCGGACGCCGAAGCCGATGTCGTAGGCCCAGCCGTCGCCGCCGAAGATCCACACGGACTTCTTGGCCAGGTACTCCTTCTCCTGGAGGATGTCAGCGGCCAGCTTGCAGGCGTCGCACTGGCACAGGGTCTCGCCCTTGGCCTTCAGCTCCTCGCCGAAGGCGTGGATCTCGGCCTTGGGGTTGGCCAGCAGCTCGTCCACGGTGCAGATGCCGTTCTCCAGAGCGGCGATGTAGGCCTTGGCGGCCTCGCTGTTGGCGGCGCCGTCGTCCATGGTGTCCAGCCACTTCTGGCCGGCCTCCTTGACCTCGGCGGTGGCCCAATCCAGAGCGATCAGGGCGCGGGTCTTGTCAGCCAGACGGTTGCGGATGGCGTTCTGGCCCAGATACATGCCCAGGCCGTGCTCGGCGTTGTCCTCAAACAGGGAGTTGGCCCAAGCGGGACCCTTGCCCTCGGCAGTGGTGGTGTAGGGGGAGGTAGCAGCCGGGCCGCCCCAGATGGAGGAACAGCCGGTGGCGTTGGAGATATACATCCGGTCGCCGAACAGCTGGGTGATCAGGCGGGCATAGGAGGTCTCGGCGCAGCCGGCGCAGGAGCCGGAGAACTCCAGCAGAGGCTTCTTGAACTGGCTGCCCTTCACGGTCAGGTCGGCCACATCGGACTTGGTGGTGACGTTGGCCACCATGTAGTTGAACACGTCCTGCTGGGCGGCCTCCTGCTCCTGGGGCACCATGGTCAGGGCGCCGGTGGGGCAGATCTTGGCGCACACGCCGCAGCCCATGCAGTCCAGGGGGCTGACGGCCATGGAGAACTTGTACACGCCCTTGCCCTTGCCGGCCTTCACGTCCACGATCTTGGCCGCCTCGGGGGCGTTCTTGGCCTCCTCCTCGGTGAGGGCATAGGGACGGATGGTGGCGTGGGGGCAGACGAAGGAGCACTGGTTGCACTGGATGCACTTGGCGGCGTCCCAGGTGGGGACGGTCACGGCCACGCCGCGCTTCTCATAGGCGGCGGCGCCCAGCTCGAAGGTGCCGTCCACGTGGTCCACGAAGGCGGACACGGGCAGGCTGTCGCCGTCCATGCGGCCCACGGGGTCCAGGATGGACTCCACCATCTTCACCA
This sequence comes from uncultured bacterium, assembly GCA_949288405.1. Classification (GTDB taxonomy): domain Bacteria; phylum Bacillota; class Clostridia; order Oscillospirales; family Oscillospiraceae; genus Lawsonibacter. The sequence goes on from CASEKM010000332.1 coordinate 1,596, forward strand.
GCTTCTCGGGACCGGTGAGGGTGCTCTCCTTCTGGGCGTCCTCAGCGGTGGCCCAGGAGGCGGGGACCTCCACCTTCTGATAGGCGGTGGCGCCCAGGTCGATGGCCTTGTGGTTCATGTCCACAATGTCCTGGCCCTTCTTCAGGTAGGAGTGGGTGGCCGCGTCCTTCATGTACTGGATGGCCTCGGCCTCGGGCATGATCTTGGCCAGGGAGAAGAAGGCGGACTGGAGGATGGTGTTGGTGCGTTTGCCCATGCCGATCTCAATGGCCAGGTCGATGGCATTGATGGTGTACAGCTGGATGTTGTTCTTGGCGATGTAGCGCTTGGAGGCGGCGTCCAGGTGGTGCTCCAGCTCCTCGAAGGACCACTGGCAGTTGATCAGGAAGGTGCCGCCGGGCTTCACGTCGCGGACGATGGGGAAGCGCTTGGTGATATAGCTGGGCACGTGGCAGGCCACGAAGTCAGCCTTGTTGATGTAGTAGGGGCTCTTGATGGGCTTGTCGCCGAAGCGCAGGTGGCTGATGGTCACGCCGCCGGTCTTCTTGGAGTCGTACTGGAAGTAGGCCTGCACGTACTTGTCGGTGTGGTC
>CASEKM010000333.1 GCA_949288405.1 uncultured bacterium
ATCTCGCTGGTGGAGGGCTTTTTCTTGATCTGGGGCATCTGGCGGATGCGGTAGAAGGCCTCCAGGGCCTGGGTGAGCAGCTTGCCGTCCAGGTCCGGGAAGTGGACCTTTACGATCTCGGCCATCAGCTCCTGGTCGGGGAACTCGATGTAGTGGAAGACGCACCGGCGCAGGAAGGCGTCGGGCAGCTCCTTCTCCGCGTTGGAGGTGATGATGACCACCGGGCGGTGCTTGGCGGTGACCGTCTCCCCGGTCTCCGGGATGTGGAACTCCATCCGGTCCAGCTCCCACAGCAGGTCGTTGGGGAACTCCAGGTCGGCCTTGTCGATCTCGTCGATGAGGAGGATGACCTGCTCGTCGGCGGTAAAGGCCTCCCCCAGCTTGCCCAGGCGGACGTACTTGGCGATGTCGTCCACCCCCTCGCCGCCGAACTGGCTGTCGTACAGGCGCTGGACCACGTCGTACACATACAGGCCGTCCTGGGCCTTGGTGGTGGACTTGATGTTCCAGATGATCAGTTTCTTGCCCAGGGACTGGGAGATGGCCTCGGCCAGCATGGTCTTGCCGGTGCCCGGCTCGCCCTTGATGAGCAGGGGCTTCTGGAGCACCATGGCGATGTTCACCGCCCGCATCAGCTCCTCCGAGGCCACATAGTTCTGACTTCCGCGAAATTCGCTCATATTCCATTCCTTTCCGGGCCGGACGGCCCGTCCTTCCTCCGTGTGTAGCAAGTTGCATTTTACCCATTTCCGGCCCAAATTGCAACCCCGCCCCGGGGAAAAAGAGGAGAAAGCGCCGGGACCCCGGCGGCGCGGAGGGGGCGCCGCTTTGCAAAGATTTTGCTTGAACTGCCCGCCGGGGCTGTGATATACTAACACCGGAAACGGCGCGCCCTGCCCCACGGACGGGGAAATCCGGCGCGGAAAGGATGTGGAGCCTCAATGGAAGGCCGAAGTTGCCATCGGGAGCAAAAAGACTGCTGTCACGAACGGCAGGCGGCGGAACCGAGCCCAGGGGGCTCCCGCTCTGCCGCGCGATGAACCCGCCAGGGGAGCGAACGGCCGGGGCCTCGGCCGGCGGTCCCGTGGCGCGCTTTGCCGTTCGTAACAGCCACAGAGGCACAGAGCCCTGTGGCTTTTTTGCGTCCCGCTTTCACCGACGAGATGGATTTTAAGACCGAGAGGGGAGAGCCTGATGCAGGAGAAGTACGAGCTGGAGCAGCTGATGGAGCTGGTGCAGACCAAGCAGTTCCGCAAGCTGCGCGCCATTTTGATGGAAATGAACGAGGTGGACATCGCCGAGTTCCTGGACGAGCTGGGGCCGGAGGAGACGGTCCTGGTCTTCCGTCTGCTGCCCAAGGAGCTGGCCGCCGAGGTGTTCACCGAGCTGGAGGACTCCGACGACCAGGAGCGGCTGATCAACGCCCTCAGCGACAAGGAGCTGCGGGAGGTGCTGGACGAGCTGTACCTGGACGACACGGTGGACGTGATCGAGGACATGCCCGCCAAACGACACGGTGGACGTGATCGAGGACATGCCCGCCAACGTGGTGTCCAGAATCCTGCGCAACAGCGACCCGGCGTCCCGCAGCCAGATCAACCAGCTGCTCAACTACCCCAAGGACTCCGCCGGGTCCATTATGACCACCGAGTATGTGTTCCTCCACCCGGACGCCACGGTGGAGGAGTCCTTTGCCCGCATCCGCAAGGAGGGCATGGACAAGGAGACCATCTACACCTGCTATGTCACCCAGAACCGGGTGCTGCTGGGGGTAGTCACTGTGAAGCGGCTGCTCCTGTCCAGCTATGAGACCCGCATCCGGGACATTATGGAGACCAACGTCCTGTCCGTGAACACCCACGAGGACAAAGAGGACGTGGCCCAGATGCTCAACAAGTACGACCTGTCCGCCATTCCGGTGGTGGACGGGGACAACCGGATGGTGGGCATCGTCACCTTCGACGACGCCATGGACGTCATCGAGGAGGAGACCACCGAGGACTTTGAGAAGATGGCCGCCATCCTCCCCTCGGACAAGCCCTATCTGAAGACCGGGGTCTTTGAGACCTGGCGCTCCCGCATCCCCTGGCTGATGCTGCTGATGCTGTCGGCCACCTTCACCGGCATCATCATCACAAAATTCGAGAACGCCCTGGCCGCCTGTGTGGTGCTCACCTCCTTTATCCCCATGCTCTCGGGCACCGGCGGCAACTCGGGCTCCCAGTCCTCCACCGCCATCATCCGCGCCCTGTCCTTGGATGAGATCGACTTCTCCGACATGGTGGCTGTGGTGTGGAAGGAGATCCGGGTGGCGGTGCTGTGCGGAGTGTGTCTGGCCTGCGCCAACTTTGTGAAGATGATGCTGGTGGACCGGCTGCTGATGAACAACCCGGAGGTCACCCCCGTGGTGGCCCTGGTGGTGTGCCTCACCCTGGTGTTCACCGTACTGTGCGCCAAGGTGGTGGGCTGCACCCTGCCTATGGCGGCGGAGAAGATCGGCATCGACCCGGCGGTGATGGCCTCTCCCTTTATCACCACCATCGTGGACGCCCTGTCCCTGCTTATCTACTTCTTCTTTGCCACCCATCTGCTGACGCTGTCCTGATTTGTGGGGAGTGCCGCCGCCCCGGCGGCGTAGAGGCAGGGCTCCGCCCTGCGGGGCGGGTTCCTTTCCCAGCGATGGGAAAGGAACCAAAGGATCGCCAGGGGGCAGGCTCAGATGAGCGCTTCGCGCTCATATTCGCCTGTCCCTATCCCCTCTGGCCTTCGGCCATCTCCCCTTGATAAGGGGAGTCGGCCCCTGGACCCCCGTTTACGAGGGTCCCAATTAGGCGGGCTTGGCGGTCATCGCAAAGGCGCGGGTGGCTCAGCTGATTGCTTTCCCTTCTATAACCGCTGCCGCTGAGTTTCCGGTCACCTTTGGGTACTGCTCCTATCGGTTGATAGCGCGCCTTTTGGGCGGGTGGGGTTCAAGTTCGGCTCAGGGGGACGGCGTACCCTGAGAGACTTCCGGATTTTTGTAGGGGGCGGTCCCAGACCGGCCCGCGGGAGGGGCATGGCCCAGGCCAGCTTCCTCTCGGCCTAAGAGCCGCCGCTTTGCGGCGGTTGGCCTCGAAATGCGCCTGCGGGCGCGATCTTGCCCCTGCGGGGCAATTCACCTTC
>CASEKM010000334.1 GCA_949288405.1 uncultured bacterium
CACTGCGGGAGCAAGGGGGGCTTCACCAAGGAGGAGGACACCCTGGACGGCTGGTTCGACTCCGGCTCCACCCACTTCGCCTCTATGAAGAAGGACCAGGGCTTCTGGCCGGCCACCGTGTATATGGAGGGCCTGGACCAGTACCGGGGCTGGTTCCAGTCCTCCCTGCTCACCGCCGTGGGCGCCCTGGGCAAGGGCGCGCCCTTCAAGGAGTGCATCACCCACGGCTGGACCGTGGACGGCGAGGGCAAGGCCATGCACAAGTCCCTGGGCAACGGCGTGGACCCCTATGAGGTGTTCAACAAGTACGGCGCCGACCTGCTGCGCCTGTGGGCGGCCAGCGCCGACTACCACCGCAACACCGCCCGGTACTGCCTGGGCAACCTGGACGGCTTCGACCCCAACACGCTGGTGGCTACCGGGGACATGCTGGAGCTGGACCGCTGGGCGGTGACCAAGCTCAACGAGCTCACCCAGAAGTGCTTCCGGGCCTATGACGACTATGAGTTCAACGCGGTGACCCACGCCATCAACGACTTCTGCGTGGTGGAGCTGTCCTCCTTCTATCTGGATATTATCAAGGACCGGCTCTACTGCGAGGGGAAGGACAGCCTGGAGCGCCGCTCCGCCCAGACCGCCCTGTGGCTCATCCTGGACACCATCACCAAGCTGTTCGCCCCCATCCTGGCCTTCACCTGCGACGAGATCTGGCAGGCCATGCCCCACCGGGAGGGGGAGGACACCCGGAACGTGGTCCTCAACGAGATGAACCAGCCCTTCACCGACTACGCCCTGGACGCCGATACCATGGCCGCCTGGGACGGCCTGATCAGTGTGCGCGACCAGGTGAACGCCGCCCTGGAGGCCGCCCGGAACGAGAAGAAGATCGGCAAGAGCCTGGAGGCCAAGGTCACCATCCCCGCCGGCAAGCTGGCCGGCGCCCGGAAGGTGTCCATGGACGAGCTGGCCGACCTGCTCATCGTCTCCCAGGTGGAGGTGTCCGACAGCGTGACCGACGTGCAGGTGGCCGCCGCCCAGGGCGAGAAGTGCGAGCGCTGCTGGAAGCACCACATCAAGGTGGGCTCCGACACCGAGCACCCCACCCTGTGCCCCCGCTGCGCCAAGGTGATCCGCGCCCTGGAGCTGTAAGGGCTCCCGATCCCATCCGTGACCCCGCCGGCCTCCCCCTGCTCCCAGGGGGAGGCCGGTTTTTGTGTCCGCCGCCTCCCCGCAAAAAACTCCGAAAAAAGCCGGAAACGACCCGATGCAGTCCGTCAGGTTGCCTCTTGCAAACCCACCGCCTTTCCAGTAAAATAGAGCGGAATGGAGCGTTTGCCCATTCGGATTGGAGTAAACTGCCATGGAAGATACAAACGGCAAGCAAGCCCGCACCCTCCAGGACCTGTCCCCCGGAGAGAGCGGCATGATTTTGTCCGTGGGCAACCAGTCGGGCGCGGTGAAGCGGCGGCTGGTGGACATGGGCCTGACCCCGGGCACCAATGTGAAGGTGACCAAGATCGCCCCCCTGGGGGACCCCCTGGAGGTGTCCCTGCGGGGGTATGAGCTGTCCCTGCGGAAGGACGACGCGGCCCAGATTCAGGTGGGGCCGCCCCGGCGGGTCAGTCCCCAGCCCCCCAGAGAGGAGCCCCCCGACCTGGAGCGGGAGCGCCGCCAGCTGCAGGACCACGTCCACGAGCTGGAGCACCACGAGCAGCCCTATGACCACAGCGCCCACGACACCCGCACCATGAAGGTGGCCCTGGCGGGCAACCCCAACTGCGGCAAGACCACCCTGTTCAACGCCCTCACCGGCTCCAACCAGTACGTAGAAGGAGGGCACCGCCCACCTGGGGGACCGGGCCATCACGGTGGTGGACCTGCCGGGCATCTACTCCCTGTCCCCCTACTCCATGGAGGAGATCGTGGCCCGGGACTTCATCATCGGCGAAGGGCCCGATGCGGTCATCGACATTGTGGACGCCACCAACCTGGAGCGCAACCTGTACTTAACCGTCCAGCTGCTGGAGCTGGAGCGGCCGCTGATCCTGGCCCTGAACTTCATGGACGAGGTGAAGGCCCGGGGGGACCGAATCGATGTGGAGCGCCTGTCCAAGGAGCTGGGGGTGCCGGTGGTCCCCATCACCGCCAAGACCGGCGAGGGGCTGGACGAGCTCTTACAGGTGGCCCACCGGCAGATGCACCTGGGCGTCACCTATGAGCCCGACGACCTGTACGACGACTTCACCCACGACATCCACCACCGCATGGGCGAGCTCATCCACGACTACGCCTACGCCGCCAACCTGCCCGCCCACTGGGCCTCCATCAAGCTGTTGGAGGGGGACGGCATTGTGGCCAAGGCCCTGAACCTCCCCGCCGACGTGCAGAAGAAGCTGGACGCCATCATCGCCCAGTACGAGGCCTCCAGCGACCTGGGGGACCGGGAGACCCTGGTGGCCGACAGCCGCTACCGGTACATCGAACGGGTGGTCCAGGCCTCGGTGACAAAGGGAAAGGGCTCGGAGGGCCCCACCCTCACCGAGAAGATCGACAAGATCGTCACCGGCAAGTACACCGCCCTCCCCCTGTTCCTGTGCGCCATGCTGGTAATGTTCGTCATCACCTTCGGCCCCTTCGGCTCCTGGCTCCAGGACGGGGTGAGCGCTCTGCTGGACCTGTTCTCCGGCTGGCTGGAGGG
>CASEKM010000335.1 GCA_949288405.1 uncultured bacterium
GAAGGCCGATTCCCCCTGTCAGGGGGAAATGGCCGAAGGCCAAAAGGGGTAGGGGGGCACGGCGAAGCCGTGACGGATGAGGGTGGGTTCTTGAAACGCACCCCTGCTGGTTTCCGGTGGACTGTAGGGGCGGCTATCAGCCGCCCAAAAGCCTTCCCCTGGGCCCGGCGCGTCTTACCTGAAACGGAATCCCCCAGTCACCGCCTGGCGGCGGTGACAGCCCCCTTTGACAAGGGGGCCTTTGGCGGTTTTCTTTCAGTGGGACGGTGCACCAGCGAGGGTCGCCCAGATTCCGGCGGGAGGCCCAAGGGCCTCCCCTAGGAAATGAAGGGAACGTGTTTGCATGTCCGCAGGGGCGGGTGCCCTCACCCGCCCGCCGGTTCCCTGCGCCCAACTTGAGTCCCGCCAAGGCGGGCGGTTTCTGATCCGCCGCACCTGGACTGGTTACGGCGTCACGGACAGGCCCATGATCCGCTGGCCCAGGGCCTCCCGCAGCAGGGCGTGGGGCTCTGAGCCGTTGAGGAGGACGGCCTTTTTCACGCCCCCCTCGGCTCCGCGGCAGGCCAGCTTCAGGGCGGCGGCTGTGGGGCCAGGGAGGGCCCCCTCCCGCAGCAGCTCGGCGGCCTTGGCCAGGTCCATGTGGAGCAGCTCCGCCTGGCGGTCCACCCCCAGGGTCAGGGAGGGCTCGCCGGACAGGAAGAGGACCAGGCGGTCGGCCTTCATGGCCTGGGCCACCGCCACCGCCTCCTCGCCGCTGCCGGTGAGGACGGGCAGAAATCCCCCGGCCAGCAGGGTGTCCAGCACCTTGGGCCGCACGTTGATGCCCGTGTCCGTGTGCTTCAGGAGGCCGCCGTCCCCGGCGGACAGGGCCACCCCGGAGCCGGACAGGGCAGAGGGCAGCTCGGGGCACCCGCCCGGGCCAGGGCGGGCCCGTCCAGCAGGGCGGAGAGCCCCTCCGGCGGGGCGTAGACCACCCAGGTCTCCCCCTGGCGCTCCTCCAGGGCGGGCAGGACGGACAGAGCGGCCTTGGCGGGGGAGGCGGGGTCCAGATGGTGGATCAGGTCGTACTCCTGGAGGAAGGCCTGTACATACTCTACGTCGGTGGGGGTGTCGATATACTCGATGCCCCGCTTTTGGCGGGTCTCCCGACCCTTGCCGGTGAGCAGCAGGATGGAGGGCCACTGACTGTCCAGCACCGCCCGGCGGATGGCCTCCCCCCGGTTGGGGATGATCTGGACGGGACAGCCCTCCTTCTCCACATTGGGGGCAATCTCCTGGCAGATGGCCAGGGTGTCCTCCTCGCCGCTGTCCTCCTCGGTGAGGTAGACCCGGTCGCACCACTGCCCGGCGGCCTCTCCCAGGTCGTGGCGGCGGTCGAAGGCCTTCTTGCCGGGGCAGCCGAAGACGATGGCCATATTCCGGCCGGGGTACTCCTCCCGCACCGAGCGGAACAGGGTCTCGAAGGACAGGCGGTTGTGGGCGTAGTCCACAATGGCCTGGACGCTGCCATCGGCGTTGGAGAACACCTCCATCCGCCCGGGCACCCGGGCCCGCACCAGGCCGTCGTACACCGCCCAGTCCGGGATGCGCAGGGCCTCGCACACAGCGATGACCCCCAGGGCGTTCTCCACGTTGAACAGCCCGGGCATGGTCAGCCGGAACTCCCGCTCATAGGAGGGGGTGCGCACCTGGAACACGGTCTGGCCGTCCTCTTTGCGCACCGAACTGGCGTACACGTCCGCCTGGGGATTCTTTTGGGAGAAGGTGATCACCGGCTTCCCGGCGGCCTGGGCGGCGGCGAGCACCTCGGGGGCGTGGTCGCAGTCCAGGTTGACGCAGTTCACCTGGGCCTGGCCGAAGATTTTCAGCTTGGAGGCGAAATAGTCCTGAAAGTCCGGGTGCTCAATGGGGGAGATGTGGTCGTAGCCGATGTTGAGAAAACAGGCGGCGGCAAATTCGGTGCACAGGGAGCGGTGGTACTTCAGCGCCTGGCTGGACACCTCCATGGTCAGGTACTCCAGCCCCGCCTGTGCCGCGTGGGCCAGGTGCCGCTGGAGGTCCAGGGGCTCCGGGGTGGTCAGGTGGGACTCAAAGCGCTCCACCCCGTCGTAGGTGTCGATGGAGGAGATCACCCCCGTCTCCCCCTTGCCCTGTCGGGAGCGGCACACGTCCAGCACCGACTTCAGGTAGTAGGTGGCCGAGGACTTGCCCTTGGTGCCGGTGAAACCGATCACCTTTAACTTCCCGGAGGGGTGGTCATAGCACAGGTCGGCCAGCAGGGCCATGGCCCGGCGCAGGTCGGACAGGAGCAGACAGGGCAGGGGGCACTCCTGGAAGGCCTTCTCTCCGGCGTAGACCACCGCCCCCCGGCTGCGGGCCATGTCCAGAAACTCCGCCTTGAAGTGGGCCCCCTTGCACACAAAGAGGGTGCCGGGCACCACGTTCCGGGAGTCGCAGGACACCAGG
>CASEKM010000336.1 GCA_949288405.1 uncultured bacterium
GGGCTGCGGCATGAGCCCCATGCAGAGCCTGCTCCAGGTGGAGCTGCCCCTGGCCATGCCCACCATCATCGGCGGGCTGCGCATGTCCACCGTGTACACCGTCAGCTGGGCCGTGCTGGCCTCCATGATCGGCGGCGGCGGCCTGGGCGACTTCATCTATGCCGGCCTCAGCTCCGACGACAGCGGGCTCATTCTGCTGGGCGCCATTCCCGCCGCCCTGCTGGCCTTTGTGCTGGGCTCCCTGGTGGACCTGCTCCAGCGCTGCGTAGTCCCCAAGGGGATGCAGAAGGGGGGCAGTGAGACATGACGTTCACCATGATCTTAGAGCACATCTCCCTGGTGGTGGCCGCCCTCCTGTTCGCCATCCTGGTGGGCGTCCCTCTGGGCGTGATCTGCTACTTCTACCCCTCCACCCGAAAGGTGATCCTGCGGGTGGTGGACCTGATCCAGACCACCCCCGCCCTGGCCCTGCTGGGCATCATCATGGTCTCTGGACCCGGGCAAGCAGACCGTCATCGTGGGCCTGGCCCTCTATTCCCTGCTGCCCATCGTGCGCAACACCTGCCTGGGCCTGGACCAGGTGCCGGAGCACCTGATCGAGGCGGGCAAGGGGATGGGCATGACCCGGATGTACCGGCTCATCCATGTGGAGATCCCCATCGCCGCCCCCATCATCTTCACCGGCATCCGCATCGCCACCGTCACCGCCATCGGCACCGCCGTGTTCGCCTCCTTCGTGGGCGGCGGCGGCCTGGGCAGCGTCATCACCACCGGCATCCGCCAGGAGGACATGAAGGCCATCCTGGGGGGCACCGGGGTGCTCATGGCCGCCGCCCTGATCCTGGACCTGCTCATGGGGCTGGCCGAGCGGTACCTGAACAGCCGGGACAGCCAGCGCTCCAAGGGGCGCCGCTATGCGGCCCGGGGGGCCGCGGGCGTCTCCGCCGTCGCTGTGGCCGCCCTGTGCGTGTACGCCTTCCTGCCCAAGAGCACCGCCGGCCTGCTCCTCTACGAGGGGCAGTACTCTGAGATCAAGCTGGTGAACAGCATGATCCAGCAGCTGGTGGAGGACCGCCACGGCCTGCCCGTCACCATCCAGGATGAGATGACGGCGGTGAACAACTTCAACGCCATGACGGGGGACAACCACACCTGCGACCTGATGTACACCTGGGACGGCACCCTGCTCACCACCATCATGGGGCTGGACACCACCGACATCCCCGACGGCATGACCCTGTACGACTTCGTCAACGAGAAGATGGACGAGGAGTACGACATGCGGATGCTGGGGAAGATCGGGGTGAACAACACCTATATCCTGGGGGTCACCCAGGAGGTGGTGGACACCTACCACCCGGAGACCATCAGCGACCTGGTCCCCATCGCCGGCGAGCTGCGCTTCGGCGCGGAGCAGGACTTCTTCACCGACGCGGGCAACATGAAGTTCGGCCCCATGGCCGAGTTCTACGGCCTGGAGTTCGCGGAAGTGAAGCCGGTGGACATTATGATGAAGTACACCCTGGTGGAGCAGGGGGCCTACGACGTGATGGTGGTGTACGCCACCGACGGTCTGAACAAGCGGGCCAACCTGACTCTGCTGGCGGACGACCAGCACTTCTTCCCCGACTACTACGGCACCATCCTGGTGCGCAACGACCTGTTTGAGCGCTTCGAGGACCAGGCCCCCGGCCTGGAGGACACCCTGAAGCTCCTCAACAACCAGTTCACCGACGAGATGATGAGCGAGCTCACCTACTATGTGGATGTAGAGGGCCGCGAGGTGGACGAGGTGGCCCACGAGTTCCTGGTGAACGCGGGGCTGCTGGAGGAATAACCGGACCATAAAAAACGGGCTTGGCTGCGCCAAGTCCGTTTTTTGAACGCGGGGCTGCTGGAGGAATAACCGGACCATAAAAAAACGGGCTTGGCTGTGCCAAGTCCGTTTTTTTACAAAATATTCTCCCAGGAGGGCTGCTCCATCTCGCTTAAAAGCTCCAGCTGGGCGATCAGGTCCGCGTTGGCGGCGGTGTACTGGTCGGACTCCTCCAGGGCCAGGTACTGCTCCAGGGCCCGGAAGGCGCGGTAGATCTGGTCTGTGTCGCCGTGGCGCATGAGGACGTGGAGATAAAATTCGTGGTCCTGCCAGAGCTGGAACGCCTCCCGGCTCAGGCGGGCGGCCTCCTCCCAGTCCCCCTGGGCGGCCACCTCCTGGGCCTGCTCCAGCCGGCCGGTCAAGCCGGAGG
>CASEKM010000337.1 GCA_949288405.1 uncultured bacterium
CGGGGTCTACTCCCGCCTGAAGTTTGAGAGCGGGGTCCACCGGGTCCAGCGGGTGCCCGAGACCGAGTCGGGCGGCCGGGTCCACACCTCCACCGCCACGGTGGCGGTGCTCCCCGAGATGGAGGAGGTGGATGTGCAGCTCAACCCAGCGGACGTGGAGATGCAGGTGTTCCGCTCCTCGGGAGCTGGAGGCCAGCACGTAAACAAGACCTCGTCGGCGGTGCGGCTCATCCACCGGCCCACCGGCATGGTGGTGGAGTGCCAGCAGGAGCGCAGCCAGTTCCAGAACCGGGACAAGGCCATGCGCATCTTGGCCTCCCGGCTGTACGAGGCGGAGCAGGAGAAGATCTCCGGGGAGTTCACCGCCGAGCGGCGCAGCCAGGTGGGCACCGGCATGCGCAACGAGCGCATCCGCACCTACAACTTCCCCCAGGGCCGGGTGACCGACCACCGCATCGGCTTGACGCTGTACAAAATTGAGAGTATCATGGACGGCGGTCTAGATGAGATCATTGACGCCCTGGCCGCCGCCGACCAGGCGGAGCGGCTCAAATCAGAACAGGTGAATTAGCCTGTGAGAAAGTAGGGGCGCACACTGTGCGTCCGAAGCCTCGCAACCGATAGCTTTGGCGGGCGCACAGTGTGCGCCCCTACACGCAGGATAGGGACCTGATAAAACAAATAAGGAGTAACGCTATGGATTTGTATATTCATTATCAAGAACTGCCCCAGGGCAAGGAACTGGCCGACATCGTGGGCGAGCTCAACGAGGTGCTGGACGAGCACGGGGCCGTGTGCGGCGGGACCGAAGGCCGCATCGACCTGGACCTGGAGGACGAGCGCATCAACCCCAAGTACGCCCAGATCGCGGTAAAGAACTACCTGCAGCGGGCGGGCTTTGCCAAGGAGACCGCCATTGAGATCGGCGGCATGGAGATCGGCATTTACGAGTGAGGCGGCTTGTCTCCCTGCGTTCCCGCCCGCAGGGGCGGAAATGTCAGAAAACCTGAGAACTTGGGAGTTTTAGCATGTATTCCTATGTGATTTTTGATCTGGACGGCACCCTGCTGAACACCATCGACGACCTGGCGGACACGGGGAACCACGTGTGCGCCCTCCACGGCTGGCCCGCCCACCCGGTGGAGGCATACAAGCGCATGGTGGGCAACGGCATCCCCAAGCTGGTGGAGCGCTTTGCCCCGGCGGGGACGGACCGGGATACCCTGGACCAGGCCTATGGGGAATTCATGGCCTGGTATGGCCTCCACAAGGAGGACAAGACCGCCCCCTACCCCGGCATGGAGGGGGCCGCCCTCCGGCTGAAACAGGCGGGGGTGTCCATCGCCGTGCTCTCCAACAAGGCCGACGAGATGGCCGGGCCGGTGGTGGAGCACTACTACCCCGGCGTGTTCCCCATCGTCCAGGGGGCGCTGCCCGACCTGCCCACCAAGCCGGACCCCACTCCACAAGCTCATGGAGCGCATGGGGGCGGACCCGGAAGCGACCCTCTTTGTGGGGGACAGCAATGTGGACATCCGCACAGCCAAGAACGGAAATCTAACCAGCTGCGGCGTGCTGTGGGGCTTCCGCTCCCGGCAGGAGCTGGAGGCCGAGGGGGCCGACTATCTGGCCGAGACCCCGGCGGAGCTGATAAAGGTGGTGCTGGGAGATGGCTGAGAACATCTTGGAGACCGACCGCCTGGTGCTGCGGGAGATGACCGACGGGGATTTTCCCGCCCTGTGCCGGATGCTCCAGGACGGGGAGGTCATGTACGCCTATGAGCACGCCTTCTCAGACCAGGAGGCTTGGGACTGGCTCCACCGCCAGCAGGAGCGCTACCGGACCGACGGCTTCGGCTTGTGGGCGGTGGTAGAGAAGTGCTCCGGGGAGATGGTGGGTCAGTGCGGACTCACCTGGCAGGAGCTGGGGGACGGAACGCGGGTGCCCGAGGTGGGCTACTTGCTGGAAAAGGCCGCCTGGCACAGGGGTTACGCCGCTGAGGCGGCCCGGGCCTGCCGGGACTACGCCATGGACCGCCTGGGCTTCGGGGAGGTGTACTCCATCATCCGGGACAACAACCTGGCCTCCCAGAAGGTGGCCCGGCGCAATGGGATGAGAGAGCGGGGCTCCTTTGTGAAGCGCTACTACGGGGTGGACATGCCCCACATCGTGTTCTCCGTCCGGCGGGAGGAGCGGCCCAAACTGGAGACCCGGGACCTGACTGCCGGAGAGGCGGACCAGGCGGCTCAAATCCTCCGGGAGGGCGGTCTGGTGGGCATCCCCACCGAGACGGTGTACGGCCTGGGGGCCAACGGCCTGGACCCGGACGCGGTGGCCCGTATCTTTGCGGCCAAGGGCCGCCCCCAGGACAACCCGCTGATCCTGCACATCCCCTCGGCGGACCACCTGGAGCGGTACTGCCAGGAAATTCCGGACAGCGCCTACGCCTTGGCGGAGGCCTGCTGGCCGGGCCCCCTCACCATGATTTTAAGGCGGAAGCCCATCGTCCCCGACGTGGTGACGGCGGGGCTGGATACGGTGGGGATGCGCTGTCCCTCCCATCCCGTGTGCCACGCCATTTTGGAGGCGGCGGACGTGCCGGTGGCGGCCCCCTCGGGGAACACCTCCGGCCGGCCCAGCCCCACCGCCGCCGCCCACATGTGGGAGGACATGGACGGGAAGATCGACGCCATTGTGGACGGGGGCCCCTGCTCCGTGGGGGTGGAGTCCACCATCATCGACCTGACCTGCACCCCGCCCCGG
>CASEKM010000338.1 GCA_949288405.1 uncultured bacterium
AAAGGAGACGTGGTCAAAGGTGATGTCGTAGCCGGACGGGCGGAAGTCCTCCTTCCCCGTCTGCACCGGCTGCTCCAGGATGGAGCGCATCCGTTCGATTTGCAGCTTGGTGTTGAAGGTGGCAGCGATGTTCTGGAGCACCACCCCCAGGGGATCGTACAGCCGGGCGGCGGCAAAGAGGAAGCCCAGAAAATAGAGGAAGGAGAGTTCCCCGGCCAGCAGCAGCGCCCCGCCGGTGAGCACCGTAGTGGCAAGCCCCAGGCGCAGGAAGGCCTGGGCGGAGCACACAAACACGCCGGTGGCCAGCTCAGAGCGGATGGAGCTGCCCTCCATGGCGGCCAGCTTTGCCTCCAGGTCGTCGAGATACCGCTCCTGCCGGTGGCAGGCCTTGATGTCCCGGATGGTTTCCAGCCCCTCCTGGATGCAGTCGGCCACCGCTCGCTTGTTCAGGATGTTTTTCGTTCCGAAGGCGTCCTGGATTTTCTTGGAGCCCGCCGTCAGCGCCACCGCCACGGGCACCACCCACAGCACTGCCAATGCCATGCGCCAGTCGCAGGCGAACATGCATACCCCGATCACCAGCGTGGAGCCGATGGAGGCGAACAGCTGGGGCACATAGTGGGAGAACATCTGGTCCAGGCTGGAGCAGTCGGCGATCATGGTGGCCGTCAGGTCGCTGAGATCCCGGTTCCCGAAGAAGGACAGGGGGAGCCTGCGCAGGGTTTCCGCCAAACTCACCCGGCGGTTGGCGCTCTCCCGGTAGGTGGCGATGTAGAGGGAGGCGTACTGGAACCAGTGGAGGACAAACAGCAGGAGGAGCACCGCCAAGGCAAAGCCCACATAGAGCCAGAATCCGTCCATGGGGCTGCCGCCGCCCTCCAGGCAGCTCAGCAGGTGCTGGACCGTGAACAGGACCGCCCCGACAGGGAACATGAGGGCCAGGTTGCATACAAAGCACCAAATCACGGCCTTCACCAGATCCCTGGCCCCCTTCTCGCTGAGGGCGAAGATGTGTTGTAATTTCTTTATCATACCGCTGCCTCCTTTCCAACCTTCCACTGGGCGCTTCGCTGATAGTCCGCCCACATGGCGGCGTAGACGCCGTTTCTTTCCAGCAGGGCGCTGTGGCTGCCCTGCTCCGCGATTTTCCCCTCGCTGAGGACGATAATGTTGTCCGCGTTCTGCACCGTGGACAGCCGGTGGGCGATCATCAGCACCGTTTTGTTCCGGGTCAGGGTCTCAAAGGCCTTTTGAATCTGGTGCTCGTTCTCCGGGTCGGCGAAGGCGGTGGCCTCGTCCAGCACCACGATGGGGGCGTCCTTCAAAATGGCCCGGGCCAGGGCGATGCGCTGCTGCTCCCCGCCGGAGAGGTAGACGCCCTGTCCAGCCCCTGGGGCAGCTTTTCCAGGATGTCATCGCACTGGGCGGCGTGGGCGGCGGCCAGCACCTCCTCCCGGGAGGCGTCCGGCCGGGCGGCCCGGATATTTTCCAGCAGGCTCTCCTTGAACAGCCGGGTATCTTGGAACACAAAGGCCACCTGTCCCATGAGGGCGGCACCGTCCAGCTCCCGCACATCCGCGCCGCCTACGGTGACGCTGCCGCTGTCCACATCCCAGAACCGGGGGATCAGGCTGGCGGCGGTGGTCTTTCCCCCGCCGGAGGGACCCACCAGAGCCACCACCTGTCCGGGCTGGACAGAAAAGCTCACATCCTCCAGCGCGGGCCGGTCCGCACCGGGGTAGGTGAAGGTTACATGGTCAAAGGCCACGGCGTCGTCCGCCGGTCTCTTTTGGACCTTCGCCTCCTTCATGGGCTGCTGGCTCAGGATTTCGTCCAGGCGGCCGATGGCCTCGTCGGCCTCCATCACTGCCTCGCTCATATACATGATGCGGTTGATCATCTGGCCGCAGGCCGGGGCGAACAGGGCGTAGAAGATCAGGTTCACCAGCGCGGTGCGCACATCCCCGCCGGAGGCGATGAGTAGCGCCGCCGGTATCAGCAGGGCGAAGGCCCCGTTGATGAAGGTAAGGAAACAAGTCTGGCCCGTTCGGCAGCTCATGGCGTATTGGCTGGCCAGGTCACTGTAATCCTGGATGGCAGCGTAGAAGGCCTTGAAGGAGTAGACCGTCTGCTGGAACATCTTCACCACCGGGATGCCCCGGACATACTCCACCGCCTCGCCGCTCATGCGCTCGATC
>CASEKM010000339.1 GCA_949288405.1 uncultured bacterium
GGTCAGCCAGAGCGCCGGCGTCATCATCTCGGACGCGGGCATCGACATATCCGGCGTGACCGCCGACCTGGAGACCCAGCTCGCGGACTGGAGCATCGGCGCCCTGCTGGGGCTGTGGTTCCAGAGCATCTTCGTGGGGCTGTGTACGCAGATCCTCTCCATCTGCATCTTCCTGGTGATCTATGGCAGGATGATCGAGGTGTATTTGGTGACCTCGATAGGTCCCATCCCCTTTGCCACGATGGTGAACCGGGAATGGGGCAACACGGGGCAGAACTATCTCCGCTCCCTGCTGGCCCTGGGCTTCCAGGCGTTCCTCATTATGATCTGCGTGGGCATCTACGCGGTGCTGGTGGAGGGCATCTCCCTGAGCGGCGACAACATTTCCGGCGCCATCTGGGGGTGCATGGGGTACACGGTGCTCCTGTGCTTCACCCTCTTTAAGACCGGCAGCCTCGCAAAGTCTCTGTTCGGGGCGCAATAGGATTGATAGACGTGGACTCCCACAACTTTCCCAACCTCTGCCTGATGAAGCTCTCCGAGTACCATACCAGGCGGGGCGACCGGGTGGAGTGGTGGAGCCCCAAGGGACGCTATGACCTGGTTTACAAGAGCCGGGTGTTCACGGACACCTACTCCAAGGACACCATCGTGGTGAACAACGCGGAGCAGGTCATCCAGGGCGGCACCGGCTACGGGCCGGGCGGAAAAGACCTCCCCTATGAGATCGAGCACATCCGGCCGGACTACTTTTTGTATCCGCGGTTTTTGGGAACGGCCTACGGCTTTTTGAGCCGTGGCTGTCCGAGGAACTGCGGATTTTGCATCGTCAGCGGCAAGGAGGGGCGCAGGAGCGTCAAAGTCGCTGACCTTTCTGAATTTTGGCGCGGTGAGGATGAGATCAAACTGCTGGACCCCAACCTGCTGGCCTGCCCGGACCATGAGGCGCTGCTGGAACAGCTTGCCGCCAGCCGGGCGCTGGTGGACTTCACCCAGATACCGCCATCCGAAGCGACCGCAACCGGCGGGTCTATGTGCTGACCAACTACGGCAGCACCCATGAGCAGGACCTCTACCGGGTGAACACCCTGCGGGCCCTGGGGTATGACCCCTATGTGATGATCTATGAGCGCCCCACTGCCCCCAAGATCACCCGCCATCTTCAGCGGTGGGTGAACAACAAACGGATTTTCCACACGGTAAAAGATTTCAGGGACTATGCTCCCATGAAAAAGGAGGTGCATTGATTGGCCTATGTAACGATCCCGAAGGACCTGAGCCGGGTACAGAGCAAGGTCCTGTTCGGGCTGACCAAGCGGCAGGTGATATGTTTTGGAGCGGCGGCGGTGATCGGCGTGCCGCTTTTCTTTTTGACCAAGGGGGCGCTGGGCACCACCACGGCGGCCCTGTGCATGATTCTGGTGATGCTGCCTTTCTTCCTGTTCGCCATGTACCAGCGCAACGGGCAGCCCCTGGAGGTGTTCCTGGGGCATCTCATTCAGAATAAATTTCTTCGCCCCAAGGTGCGGATCTACCAAACCAACAACCTGTACTCCGCGCTTGTGCGGCAGTACGAATTGGAACAGGAGGTGAGAGCGATTGCAGGCAAAAACGGCAAGACCCGCAAAACCGGCAGGGGCAAGGCGCAAGCTGACTCGCGCCGAGCGTAAACAGATCGAGGCGGTGGTCCGGCAGGCCAAGGGGGACGGGAAAACCCACACGGTGCAGGACAGCATCCCCTTCCGCAATATGTTCCCGGATGGCCTGTGCCGGCTGGAGGGCGGGGCCTTCTCCAAGACCATCGCCTTCGAGGACGTCAACTACCGTCTGGCTTCGCCGGAGGATCAGCGGGATATTTTTGAACACCTCTGCGATTTCTACAATGGCTACGACCCCACCATTGGGGTGCAGGTGTCGCTCAGCAGCCGGTATGTGGAGCATGGGCCGGAGGAGGACCTGTTCGGCATCCGTCCCCAGGGGGACGACCTGGACCCTGTCCGGGAGGACGCGGCCGGGATACTACGCTTCCAGTATGAGCGGGGCAGCAACGGCTATGTGAAAACCAAGTATGTGACCCTGACCATCGAGGCGGAAAACCTGGCGGCGGCGCGGGCGCGCTTC
>CASEKM010000340.1 GCA_949288405.1 uncultured bacterium
GCGCTTTGGGCAGTACACCGCACCGCCAGCTCCAGCTTGGCGGCCACCGTGTCCACCGCGTCCACCACATAGTCGTACTGCTCCAAGTCCACTGTATCCGCGTTTTCCGGGAGATAGAACATCCGAATGGCCTTTACCTGACAGGCGGGATTGATGTCCAAGATCCGCTCTGCCAGCACCTCCCCCTTGGGGCGGCCGATGGTGGAGCGGAGGGCGGCCAGCTGCCGGTTCAGGTTGCTCTCCGACACGGTGTCGTCGTCGTACAGATGGAGGGTCCCGATCCCCGCCCGGGCCAGGGCTTCCACGCAGGAGCCGCCCACGCCCCCCACGCCGAAGACGGCCACGCGGGCTTTGGCCAGGCGGGCGAGGGGCTCGTCCCCGACGAGCATGCGGGTGCGGATAAAGGGGTCGGACATAGCTGGGTGCCTCCTTTAAGTGATATGGCCGGACGAGCGGGCCGCAGAGTTCGGGGAGAACACCTCCCCCTCCCGCGTAAAGGAGAGGAACGTGCCGCCCTGGTGACAGAGGGTCCCCCGGTCGCCCTTGTTCAGCTGCTCCCAGATCTCCCGGGGGACCTGGCAGTCCACCACCATGTCCCGCTGGGCCACAAAGAAGTGGAGAAAGTAGAAGGTCTGAAGCCGGGTGGTAAAATCGGACTTCCGGTGGACCAGGGCCTCCTCCGTAAGGACCGGCTCGTTTGAGTCCCGCCGGCGGGAATTGCGGAGCGCAAGGCGGACCAGACAGAGCAGAACCAGCGCCAGGCCCAGTCCGATGCCCAACTGAAGAGGGAAATGCTCCATTTCGATCCCTCCCTGGTATTCTTGGATAGTATCGTATCATAGATCCCGCAAAAAAACCAGCCTTCTGTGAAAGCAGAAGACTGGTTTTCGCCTGGATATACGCTTATTTCACCAGCGCGCTCATGTCGTACAGCCCCGGCTCCTTCACCGCGGCCATGAACTTGGCGGCCTCGATGGCCCCCTGGGCGAAGATCTCCCGGGAGAGGGCGGTGTGTTTGATCTCCATGATCTCGTCGTGGCCGGCAAAGATGATCTCGTGCTCCCCCACGATGGTGCCCCCCCGGACGGCGGAGATGCCGATCTCCTTCTTGTCCCGGGGGTGGCGGACCGAGTGGCGCTCGAAGACGTACTCCGTCTCGTGGCCGCAGCTCTGGGCCGCCGCGTCGGCGATCATCAGGGCGGTGCCGCTGGGGGCGTCCACCTTCCGGCGGTGGTGCCGCTCCACGATCTCGATGTCATAGCTGTCCCCCAGGATGGAGGCGGCCTTCTTCACCAGCTCCAGCAGCACGTTGATGCCCAGGGACATGTTGGCGGAGTGGTGGCCAGGATCAGCGGGGTCTTGGTGGCCTTCCCGAAGGCCAGCAGGCCCTCCAGGGCGGCTGGGGAGGAGAAATCAATGACCGCGTCCGCCCGCCCGGTGAACTGGGCGGGGGAGGAATAGACAGGGAAGTCCCGGTCAGTGGAGCCCAGCACGTCGAAGCCAGCGGCCACCTGCACCTCCGGGTCGGCGGCGCACAGGGACTCCACCACCCGGCCCATATGACCGTTGCAGCCGGAGATGATGACGTTCAGCATAACAGGGTCACTCCTTTGTAAACCGGAAAATCAGATCAGGCCCTTGGCGGCCATGGCGGCGCGCAGCCGCTCGTGGTTCTTCTCAGACAGCTCGCACAGGGGCAGGCGCACCGGGCCGGCCTCCATGCCCATCAGGTTCAGGGCCTCCTTCACCGGGATGGGGTTCACGTCGCAGAACAGGGCGTCGATCAGGTCCATGTACTCGATCTGCAGCTTGGAGGCGGCCTGGAAAGGGACATCATGGGCACCACCTGGTCGTCGTTGCCCGACCAGATGTAGAAGTCGTCGGGGCAGATGTGGCGGGTGTGGGCCAGGAGGGAGAAGTTGCCGCTGGCCTCCTTCACACCGTTGATCTTGGGGTTCTGCGCCAGGATCTGGTAGCTCTCGGCGGTGAAGGACACGCCGGTGCGGCTGGGCACGTTGTAGAGGATGATGGGCAGCTCGGTGCGGTCGGCGATGTACTCATAGTGCTTCACCAGGCCCGCCTGGCTGCACTTGTTGTAGTAGGGGGTCACGTGGAGCAGGGCGTCCGCCCCGGAGTCCTGGGCGTGGAGGGACAGGTACACGGCGGCGGAGGTGTCGTTGCTCCCCGCGCCGGCGATGACCTTCACCCGGTGGTTGACCCGCTTGACGCAGTACTCCACCACGGCGATGTGCTCCCGG
>CASEKM010000341.1 GCA_949288405.1 uncultured bacterium
GCGTTGCTGATGGCGTTGGACTGGACCATGTTGCCGGTGAAGCCCAGGGCGAAGATGATGGCCAGGGCGAAGAAGCCCGCCAGGATCTTGCCGAAGGTGCCCTTGAAGGCCTGACGGATGTAGTAGACGGGGCCGCCGATCACGTGGCCGGTCTCGTCGGTGGTCTTGTACTTCTGAGCCAGGCAGGCCTCGCCGTAGATGGTGGCCATGCCGAAGAAGGCGGCCAGCCACATCCAGAAGATGGCCCCCGGTCCGCCGGAGATCATAGCGGTGGCGCAGCCGGTGATGTTGCCGGTGCCCACCTGGGCGGCGATGGAGGTGGCCACCGCCTGGAAGGAGCTCATGCCGTTCTTGTCGGCCTTGGCCCCGTTGAGGTTGATGCTGCCGAACAGCCGGCGCAGGCCGGTGCCGAACTTGCGCACCTGAATGAACCGGGTGCGGATGGTAAAGATAACGCCGGTGCCCACCAGCAGATAGAGCAGCAGGCCGTTCCACACAAAGCTGGCCAGCTGACTGACCTGATCGGCCAACTGATTCATGTCCATGGTTTTGTTTCTCCCTTTCATTCCGTTTGACACACTGCCGCGCTTTCCGGGCGGGCGGGAACCGTCCAGGTCCCGGAAAACCGGACAAAAAACCGGACCGGGAGAGAACTCCACAGTCCGGGGGGTCATATGGGCGCAACAAAGCCCCAACGGCGCAGGAAAACGCGCCCAAGGGGCAAAGTCCGTCTCTGTCCTTTTGCCTGAGAGATTGGCGGTCTTTCGGGAAAGACCGCGTTGCACCTTCGGCACCCGAGTGGTCGAGCTTCTCCAGAGTCACATCCACGCACAGTCCTCGTCCCCAAGGGGGACACCTGAGAGTGTTACTCCTTCGGCAGGCGGGTTTCGATCTTCCGCCGTTTTCCTGCGCGCTTCCTTTGTCCTGTTCAGTTGTCCAGAATACGGTAACACAGTTAGGGACACTTGTCAACCCCTCCTGTTCAGTTGTCCAGAATACGGTAACACAGTTAGGGACACTTGTCAACCCCAGATGGACATTCTGATGGATCTTTCTTCGGCGGCCGGTTTCCCGTTTTCCGCTGCCCCTGGGGCCGGCATTCCCGCGGGGGAGCGCGCGGCCCCAGCCCTCCGGCCGGTCCCGTTTTTCGCCCGGTTGGGGCGCATCGCCGGAAAATCCAAAAACTTTCCCCCTCAAAAGTTTACAATTTACTCTTTTTTCTTCCAAAGGGATATGGTATACTAAACTGGTTCCAAAGGGATATGGTATACTAAACTGGTCATGCCATAGGGCATCTGAATTTTGTATTATAATTGGGGGAGTTCCCAGCGAGCGCCCCATCGAGGTGTAGATATGAGCATTTTCAAGAAGCTGTTCGGCACGACCTCCCAGAAGGAGGTCAAGGCCATCATGCCCCTGGTGGACAAGGTGCTGGCTCTGGAGGAGGAGTACAAGGCCCTCACCGACCACCAGCTCCAGGCCAAGACCCAGGAGTTCAAGGACCGCCTGGCCCAGGGGGAGACTCTGGACGACCTGCTGCCCGAGGCCTTCGCCGCCTGCCGGGAGGCGGACTGGCGGGTGCTGGGCATGCGCCCCTACCCGGTGCAGATCATCGGCGGCATCATCCTCCACCAGGGCCGCATCGCCGAGATGAAGACCGGCGAGGGCAAGACCCTGGTGGCCACCCTGCCCGCCTACCTGAACGCCCTGTCCGGCAAGGGGGTGCACATCGTCACCGTCAACGACTACCTGGCCAAGCGCGACAGCGAGTGGATGGGCAAGGTGTACCGCTTCATGGGCCTCACCGTGGGCCTGGTCATCCACGGGGTGATGGGGCAGGCCAAGAAGGACGCCTATCAGGCGGACATCACCTACGGCACCAACAACGAGTTCGGCTTTGACTATCTGCGGGACAACATGGCCATCTACGCCCAGGAGCTGGTCCAGCGGGGCCACTCCTTCGCCATCGTGGACGAGGTGGACTCCATCCTCATCGACGAGGCCCGCACCCCCCTGATCATCTCCGGCCAGGGGGAGAAGTCCACCCAGCTGTACACCATCGTGGACCAGTTCGTCTCCCGCCTGAAGTGCCAGCGCATCGCCAAGGTGGACGCCAAAGAGGAAGAGGATGTGAACATCGACGCGGACTACATCGTGGACGAGAAGGCCCGCACCGCCACCCTCACCGCCCGGGGCATCGCCAAGGCCGAGCAGGCCTTCCAGGTGGAGAACCTGGCCGACCCGGAGAACACCACCCTGTCCCACCACATCAACCAGGCCATCAAGGCCCACGGGGTCATGCAGCGGGACATCGACTATGTGGTGAAGGACGGACAGGTCATCATCGTGGACGAGTTCACCGGCCGCCTCATGTTCGGCCGCCGGTACAACGAGGGCCTCCACCAGGCCATCGAGGCCAAGGAGCA
>CASEKM010000342.1:0-1780 GCA_949288405.1 uncultured bacterium
CCCGGAAAAAACCGCACCCAAGCACTCCTGATTTTGCGCGCCGGAAATGACGCACTGACTACCAATAGCGCGTCCCCCGTAAAAGGGGTCCGGGGAAAGCGGCCTATGGACCTAGGCGGAGCGCAAGCGGAGCCGTAGTCCATCGGACGCGTCCCCGGGGGCGTTTTGGTTCCTTTGCCGCCATGGGCAAAGGAACTCGCCGCCCGGGACACGGGCCGTTAGAACAATAAAGTTATCTCTGGCGGCGAAATTGCGAACGCTTCGGAACGGCCCTTGCGGCCTCCCCTGCGAAACAGACGAGACGTACCTGTATGTCCGATCCGCCCGGGCCAAACGGGGCAGGGAACGCCCCTACAGCCCCGGCCGCTCCTCCAGGCCGAACCAGGCCCGGAAGACGCACTCCCCGGTGTCCGGCCGGTAGTAGGCGGCGTTTTCCCGGCTGTGCACCTCCACCAGAGGGCCGGCCGTCCGGCACCAGCTCTCCGTTCCTCCAGGGAGGAGGACCCCTGGATTGCCGTCCCAGTCATAGAGCTGCCAGTCCCCATCCGGCGTCTTCTGGACGGCCAGGTACTTCCCGCCCTCCGGCTCCAGGGTGCTCAGCTCCCCCTTTTGGGCGGGCAGAACCAGTTCCCCCTCCCGGGTGGTGACGGCGAAGCTGCCGCTCCCATAGTCCTGAAATAACACCCGCCCATCCATCTCATAGGGATAACTCTCCCCGGGCAGGGGGCTTGGGAAGGTGTAAACTTCCGCCCCCTTGGACACGGTGACGGAGCCATCCTCCCCGGGTGTGACCTCCCACCAGTCCATATCCCGGTGCTGGAAGGCGGCGTCCACCCGCTCCGCCCACGCCCGGTCGGTGATGACAGTCACCTCTCCGGTCTCCGGGTCCAGCAGGCGGGCGTCATAGTCCTCCCCCCAGGAGCCCAGGTAGAACAGGCCGTCCTGCCACTGGGCGGTGGAATAGGCGTCCCCGGTGAACCAGGGGAAGTTTTCCGGTTCCGTGATCCCCAGCTCCTCCCAGCTCCAGCAGGTCTTCTCCGCTCCGCTCCCGCTGTCCAGCAGGTACAGGTCCTCCCCGTCCCCGGCAAAAATGCCCACAGGACTTCCCGCCGCCCCCCAGTATTGGAAGGGGGTGCTCCAGCTCCCGTCCAGAGCCGCCAGGGCCGACAGCGCACCGTCCATCAGGTCCCCATCCGGGCCGCTCCGGGGCCGCTCCGGGCGAGCTTCCAGACAGGCAGCCACTGGTCCTGTCCGTCTCCATCGATCCAGGAGAGCCGGGAGATGGAGTCGCACACCGGGTCCAGCACCGCGCACCCGTCCAGCGTCATCAGGCCGTACAGGTAGTTGGGGAAGTCGTCCGCCCACGACCCGTCATATCCGCCCAGGTAGTAGGCCGCCCCGGCAAAGGGCACCAGCGCTCCATAGTCCGGGCCGGGGGTCAGCTCCTCCATGGGGCCGTCCCTCCAGCGGCTCCCCACGGCGGGCAGCCGCCCCGTCTCCTCCAGCACGGACCAGTGTTCCTCCACATTTGGGCCCGGGTCCGCCGCCCCCGCCGGTCCGGCGCAGCCGGACAGCAGGCCGGCGCACAGCAGGCCGGCAAAGATCAGTTGTCTCCTGCGGGTCATGGTCACCCCTCCTCCGGTTCCGCCACGGGTACATAGCCCTCCCGCTCCACCAGCTTCTGCCCGCTGGGGCCCAGCAGCCAGCTATAGAGGATGCGGGCGGGGCTGTCCTCCGGCTCGTCCTTGGCGATGGCCGCGAAGTAGGGGTTGCGGAAGGG
>CASEKM010000342.1:1806-2460 GCA_949288405.1 uncultured bacterium
ACGGTGTACCCGATGGCGGCGGGGGAGTTGTCGTACTCCCGCACCCCCTCCAGCAGGCCCAGCATGGAGTCGGACAGCCAGGCCTCCGGCGGGTCCATGGGGGTGAGGCCGTCCATCACCAGCTTTTCAAACATGGTCTGGCTCCCCGCCTCCTGGTTGCGCTGGAAGGCCACAATGTCCAGGTCCTCGCCCCCCACCTGGCTCCAGTTGGTGATCTCCCCGGTGTAGATCTTCTGGATCTCCTCCACGGTGAGGCTGTCCACCGGATTGTTTTCATTGACCACAAACACCAGGGCGTCGGTGGCAAAGGGGGTGAGCAGCCACTGCTCCCCCTCCTCCAGCTCGGATAAAACCTCCGGGGCGGGCTCCGCCGCCAGCACCAGATCGGCCTCCCCGGCCATCAGATTCCGATAGGACTGGGTGGTGCGGGAGAAGTCCACCAGATCGTCCACCGCCTCGGGCGCCTCCCCCAGCAGCACGGCGCACATGGCCCGGGCCAGGGGGACGGTGGAGGTGGAGCCGTCCAATTTGGGAAAATTCTCCCGGGTAAACACAAAGGGCTCCTCCCCGCCCGCCGTCCCGGAGGAGGACGCGGCGCCGGGGGCGCAGGCGGCCAGCAGGGTCAGGGCCAGCACCGGGAGCACCGGCAGAAAC
>CASEKM010000343.1 GCA_949288405.1 uncultured bacterium
GGCGGGGCCCACATGCTCATCGACCTCTCCTCCTGGTACAAGACCAGCCTGCCGCCCAAGATCGAGCTGATCCAGGGCGCTATGGAACAGCACCGCGTCCTCCGCTTTGTTTACTACTCCTCCAAGGGGGAGTCGGCGCGGGCCATCGAGCCCTACTATCTGGTGTTCCACTGGTCCGCCTGGTACGTGTGGAGCTGGTGCCGGAGGCGGGAGGATTTCCGCCTGTTCAAGCTCAACCGCATGACGGACCTGGCCGCCGGGGAGGTCTTCGAGCCCCGTCCCGCCCCCCTGCCCGACCTGGCCCCGGAGCGCATCTTTCCGGTAAAGTATCACGTGACCGTCCTCTTTGATCCCGCCTGCCGCTGGCGGCTGGTGGAGGAGTACGGGGCGGACCGCTTCACCGAGGAGTCGGACGGCCGGCTGCGCTTCACCGGGCCCTTCCCCGACGCCGACAGCGTACTCAGCTGGGTGCTCACCTTCGAGGACAAGGCGGAGCTGGTGGAGCCGGAGGAACTGCGGGAGCGGCTGGGGGAACTGGCCGAGGCCCTGGCCCGGCGTTACCGAAAGGGGGATTAGTATGGCGTCCCATCAGGACTTTGTGGACTATGTGGCCGAGCAGCTGCGGGAGGCGGGGGCCATCCGCAGCCGGAGGATGTTTGGCGAGTACGGCCTCTACTGCGACGGTATCTTTTTCGCCGTCATCTGCGGCGACCAGCTCTTCGTGAAGGTCACCCCGGCGGGGGAGGCGGCCTTCCCCCACCTGCCCAAAGCCCCGCCCTACGAGGGGGCCAAGGACTACCTCTGGGTAGAGGACGCGGACGACCGGGAGACCATGACCGCCCTCACCCGCCTCACCTGCCTGGCCCTCCAGGCACAGCCCAAGAAAGGACGGAAATGACCATGGCCTTTGACTACAAGAAGGAGTACAAGGAGTTCTATCTGCCGCCCAAAACGCCGGGTATTATCACCGTGCCCGCCATGAACTTCCTGGCGGTGCGGGGGAAGGGCAATCCCAATGAGGAGGGCGGCGCTTACAAGCAGGCCCTGGGGATGCTCTACGCGGTGGCCTTCACCATCAAAATGAGCAAGCTGGGCAAACACAAGCTGGAGGGCTACTTCGACTATGTGGTGCCGCCCCTGGAGGGCCTGTGGTGGCAGGAGGGCCGCCAGGGGGTGGACTACGCCCGGAAGGATGCGTTCGGATGCGTTCCAGTGGATCTCTCTCATCCGCCTGCCGGAGTTCGTGACGGAGGAGGTCTTTGCCTGGGCCGTCCGGGAGGCCGGGGAGAAGAAGCAGCAGGACTTCTCCCCGGTGGAGTTTTTCCCCTGGGAGGAGGGGCTGTGCGTCCAGTGCATGCACATCGGCCCCTATGATGATGAGCCCGCCACCGTGGCGGCCATGGAGGAATACGCCCGGGCACAGATCTATCTGAGCGACGTGCGGCGGTGCAAACCGGAGCGCCTGAAAACTGTTATCCGGCACCCCGTCAGGAGGATACCATGAAAGGCTTTACCCGCACAAAAACCAGCTTTTCCCTCTGCGGCCTCAACTGTGCCCTGTGCTCCATGCACCTGGGGGGTTACTGTCCCGGCTGCGGCGGCGGAGCAGGGAACCAGAGCTGCACGATAGCGAAGTGTTCCCTGGAGCATGGCGGCGTTCCGTTTTGCTGGGAGTGCCCGGAGTACCCCTGCTCCCGCTACGAGGGATTTGACGATAGGGATTCCTTTGTCCCCCACCGGAACCGGCAGCAGGATGTTGCAAAGGCCAGGGCGCTGGGGCTGGACGCTTACCTTGCCCAATTGAAGGAAAAACGGGCAATTCTGGATGAACTTACGGCCCATTACAACGACGGCCGCCGCAAAATGGCTTCGCTGGGCAGTAAACCGGAACTGGCCGGGCAGTCCGACAAGGAACGAGCTCTCGCTGCCGTGAAGCTGCTGCAGGAGGCGGCAGACCGCCGGAATATTAGCCTGAAGCTCAACAAGAAGTCAAAGAGAGGGTGATTCTATGGCAACTTCCAAGGTAACTGTCTACTTCCCCTGCCCGGTGGAGCGGGTGTGGCAGGTGGTGACCGACCTTTCCAACACCGCCTGGCGCAGTGACCTGGCCCGGGTGGAGGTGCTGGACAAAA
>CASEKM010000344.1:0-1168 GCA_949288405.1 uncultured bacterium
CGCCAAGGACGGCATCTCCGTGGGCCTGGAGAAGGCCTGGAAGTACTGCGAAGAGCGGGATATGCCCCGTTTCATCTATATCTCCAAGACCGACGAGGAAAACTCCGACTACAACGCCACCTTCGACGCCCTGCGTGAGCGCTTCGGCAACAAGATCGCTCCCCTGGTGGTCCCCATCTGGGACGAGAACAAGCGGGTCACCGGCATCATCGATGTGCTCAACAAGCGCGCCTATGAGATGCAGAACGGCAAGCGGGTGGAGATCGACATCCCCGAGGGCAAGGACGAGGTCATCACCGAGTTCAACGACGCCCTGAAGGAGTCTGTGGCCGAGACCAGCGAGGAGTTCATGGACAAGTTCTTCTCCGGCGAGGACTTCACCTATGTGGAGATGATCCAGGGCCTGCGCCAGGGCGTGCGGGAGGCTGTGCGGCTCCGCCGTCACCACCATGGGCTCCCTGATGCTCATGGACAATATTGTGGACCTGCTTCCCAACCCCGCCGAGGGCAACATGCGCAAGGGCGTGTCCCCCGACGGCACCAAGGAGGAGTTTGCTGTGGCCCCCGGCGGCGTGCCCTGCGCCTTTGTGTTCAAGACCGTGGCCGACCAGTACGGCAAGTACTCCTATATCAAGGTCCTCTCCGGCAACATCACCTCCGACATGGCCCTGGTGGACTCCCGCACCGGCAGCAGCGAGAAGCTGGGCCGCCTGTATCAGATGCGGGGCAAGAAGGCCGAGGAGGTCAAGGAGCTCTCCTGCGGCGACATCGGCGCCATCGGCAAGATGGAGAAGGTGAAGACTGGCGACACTCTGTGCGATTCCCGTAAGGTCATCGCCCTGGCCCCCATCCCCTTCGCCGAGCCCAACTACTCGGTGGCCATCGTGCCCAAGACCCGCGGCCAGGAGGACAAGGTGGCCCAGGGCCTCAACCGGATGAACGAGGAGGACCCCTCCTTCCGGGTGGAGAACAACGCCGAGACCCACCAGATGGTCATTTACGCCGCCGGCGACATCCAGGTGGATGTGCTGGTGTCCAAGCTGAAGAGCCGCTTCAATGTGGAGGCGGAGCTGAAGACCCCCAGAGTGCCCTACCGGGAGAAGATCCGCAAGACCGTCTCCAAGCAGGGCCGCCACAAGAAGCAGACCGGCGGCTCCGGCCAGTTCGG
>CASEKM010000344.1:1228-2385 GCA_949288405.1 uncultured bacterium
GGAGGATATGGAGTTTGCCGAGGAGGTCTTCGGCGGCTCCGTGCCCAAGAACTTCTTCCCCGCCGTGGAGAAGGGCCTGCGGGAGGCCTGCGTCCACGGGCCCCTGGCGGGCTATCCCGTGGTGAACCTGAAGGCCGTGCTGTACGACGGAAGCTACCACCCGGTGGACTCCTCTGAAATCGCCTTCAAGACCGCCGCCCAGCTGGCCTACAAGGCCGCCATGCCCGAGGCCAACCCCGTGCTCCTGGAGCCCGTGGGCGAGCTGAAGGTCACCGTGCCCGACAGCTACATGGGCGATGTGATCGGCGACCTGAACAAGCGCCGCGGCCGCGTGATGGGCATGAACCCCGCCCCCGGCGGCGAGCAGATCATCGAGGCCGAGGTGCCCATGGCGGAGATGACCTCCTATGCCATCGACCTGCGGGCCATGACCCAGAGCCGCGGGTCCTTCACCTTCCACTTCGTCCGCTACGAGGACTGCCCCCCCAACGCCCAGGAGAAGGCTATCGCCGCCGCCAAGGCCCTGGCCGAGGAGAACTAAAGCTCCCTTTCACAGCCGCCCCAGCCGGGGCGGCTGTTTTTTGGGGGGCAGTCCTCGCGGGCGCGCCAGCGCCCCGGCGCTTTTGCGCCGTCCGAGCATTTTGCCGCAGGCAAAATCTCGCCGGAGGGCGGATTCATTCCGCCCGAGGATTTCAAAAAATCGGGGCCCCCGCCGGCGGAACGCCGGTGGGGAGGGACTGCCCCCCAACGCCCAAGAGAAGGCCATCGCCGCCGCTAAGGCCCTGGCCGAGGAAGGCTGTTTTTATGCCGTAAGATGGACCGACATGCTCAATTTTCAAACAAGGCAATTTAGACGGTTTTAGACGTCAACTGCATCCGTTTGTACTTCCCTTCCAGTGGCGAGGGTGGAGGTGGCGGGCTGAAACGTTAGATTGGAAAAACCCAGGCGCCAAACGGAATCCCCCAGTCACCGCCTAACGGCAGTGACAGCCTCCCTACCCCCTTTGGCCTTCGGCCATCTCCCCCTGACAGGGGAAGTCGGCCCCCAGTCCCCCGTTTACGGGGGTATTTTCCTTTGACCAGTTATTGCCCTCCCGGCGCGGAAAATCTGAGTGGCCGGTGTAATTCCTTCCGGGCCACAGGGCCCTGGCCGGGTG
>CASEKM010000345.1 GCA_949288405.1 uncultured bacterium
GGCCGCCCCTGCCAATTATTTTCAGGGAGGAATGAAGACCATGAAGACAAAGGGCAAAGGACTTTCCCAGCTTTGGAAGCGCAACGCGGTGGTGGCCGCCATCGCCCTGTTCGTATGTGCGGCGGTATACCTGAACTGGAGCTATGAACAGGAGGCGGCGGGGGCGGGCAAGACCCTGGGGGAGTCCACGCTGGTGGACAGCGGGGACCCGCTGCTCTCCGGCGGGGCCGCCTCCTCCAGCCAGGGGGACCCCGCCCCCCAGGAGGGCGCCAAACAGGACAGCAGCCGGGAGACCCAGGGGGATTCCGGGGGCAGCGACTACTTCGCCGCCGCCCGCCTGAACCGGCAGCAGTCCCGGGACAGCGCCCTGGCCCTGCTCCAGGACGCCGCCGCCGGGGAGAACGCGGACCAGACGCTGAAGGACCAGGCCGGTGAGAGCATCCAGACCATGGCCGACTACACCGTCACCGAGGCCCAGATCGAGAACCTGGTCATCGCCAAGGGGTACGCCGACTGCGTGGCCTTCATCGGGGAGAACGCCCTGAGCCTGGCGGTGGCCGCCCCGGAGGGGGGCCTCACCCAGGCGGACACCGCCAAGATCGTGGACGTGGTCCGGCAGACCGCCGACTTCACCGCCGACCAGATCAAGATCATCTCTGTGGAGACCGGGGGGTAAATTCCCGGTTTTCAGTTGTCAAAACCGCTCCGGCGTGGTACAATACAGCTAAGAGTTCCCTGGGACGGTCCACCCGTTTTGTCCAGTCCGCCGGAAGGACGCCCGTCCTCTCCGTCCGGGCGGCGTCCCGGAAGTCAATGTGAAGGAGCGTGACCATCCGTGAGTGAAAATAAGGACTATGTCTCCCGCTCTGACGAGCTGGGCAACATCCATATTTCCGAGGAAGTGCTGGCCGGCATCGCCGCCGCAGCCGCCCTGGAGGTAGAGGGCGTCAGCGGCCTGGCCGCCAACCTGGGCAGCGACATCGCCGAACTGCTGGGCAAAAAAAATCTGGCCAAGGGCGTCCATGTCCAGATGGAGGAGGAGAAGGTGACGGTGGACCTGTCCATCCTCATGTCCTACGGCCACACCCACACCATCCCGGAGGTGGGCCGGGCGGTCCAGGACGGCGTGAAAAACGCGGTGGAGTCCATGACCGGCCTGGAGATCGCGGCGGTAAATGTCAACGTGGGGGGCATCACCTTCCCCCCGGCGGCCAAGGCCTGAGCCGAAGCGTCTGCTGCGGCGGGAGCGGCGCGCCCTCTTTCGGGCGCCGCTCCCGCTTTTTCGCGCCCACAGGCGGCGGCCTCCAAAAATCCCTGGAAACTCCGGCGGGTAATTGTGAATAAATCTTGACATGACTCCCGGTTTTCTTTAAAATAAACGTTAGGACGAAACATGAAAAACTCGGGGGATGTTTTTCAGTGGTCGCAAGGATCGTGGGCCGCCGCGGCACAGCGCGCCTTGCGGCTCCTTTTATGCTGTCTGACCCGGCGGCGCGGCCCCTTCCGCCGGTGTGAAACCATATTCTGCGGCACGGGCCGCGCCGGGGAGCG
Source organism: uncultured bacterium (assembly GCA_949288405.1). Lineage (GTDB taxonomy): Bacteria > Bacillota > Clostridia > Oscillospirales > Oscillospiraceae > Lawsonibacter. Next base: position 1,552 of record CASEKM010000345.1, read on the forward strand.
GGGCGCCCCACCCTTGAATTGATTTGGAGGTGTGATCAAACCAAATGGTACCCTATATCATCGGAGGGATCGCAGCGGTGATCGTGGCTCTGGCCGTGGGCATGCTGCTGGGATACCAACGGAGAAAGGCAACCGCCGAGCGGGAGATCGGCTCCGCCGAGGAGGAGGCCACCCGCATCGTCAACGAGGCGTACAAGAGCGCCGAGAGCAAGAAGCGGGAGGCCCTGGTGGAGGCCAAGGAGGAGATCCTGAAGGCCCGCAACGAGTACGAGCGCGAGGAAAAAGAGCGCCGGGCCGACCTGCAGAAGCAGGAGCGCCGGCTGCAGCAGAAGGAAGAGAACCTGGACCGCAAGACCGAGAACATGGAGCGGAAAGAGGAGCACCTGGCCAACCGTCTGGCCAAGCTGGAGGCCACCCAGGCCGAGGCCGAGGCCCTCAAGCAGGAGCAGGTGGCCAAGCTGGAGGAGATCTCCGGCTACACCGCCGAGGAGGCCAAGGCCTACCTGCTCTCCCAGCTGGAGGCCGACGTGACCCACGAGTCCGCCATGAAGATCAAGGAGATCGAGGCCCGGTTCAAGGACGAGGCCGAGGCCCGGTTCAAGGACGAGGCCGACACCAAGGCCCGGGAGATCATCTCCCTGGCCATCCAGCGCTGCGCCGCCGACCATGTGGCCGAGGCCACCGTGTCGGTAGTCCCCCTGCCCAACGACGAGATGAAGGGCCGCATCATCGGCCGGGAGGGCCGTAACATCCGCACCCTGGAGACCCTCACCGGGGTGGATCTGATCATCGACGACACCCCGGAGGCCATCACCGTCTCCTGCTTCGACCCCGTCCGCCGGGAGATCGCCCGGCTTGCCCTGGAGAAGCTGATCCTGGACGGCCGCATCCACCCCGCCCGCATCGAGGAGATGGTGGAGAAGGCCAAGCGGGAGGTGGACGCCACCATCAAGGCC
>CASEKM010000346.1:0-1758 GCA_949288405.1 uncultured bacterium
GTGTACACGGTCATGCAGACCGGCTCCTTCACCATGGCCTACTGCGCGGTGGTCTCCTCCCTGGTGGCCATCGTGGCCAGCATGATGGACCGGGAGAAGAGCGTGGGCCGCAAAGTGCTCATGCTGATCCCCGGCATTCCCCTGCTGGTTTACGCCTTTGGCATGCCCAACCTGGCCCTCATCTTCCCCAACGCCACCTCTCAGGAGATGTACGCCTACCGGGATATGATGACCACCTGGTTCCTGCCGGTGTTCTTTGTGCTGTTCATCATCTTCACCCTCATCAGTGAGCCCAACCGGAAGAACGTACAGACCTATGTCACCGCTCTGGAGGGCGGCACCAAGAGCTGCCTGTCCGTGGGCGTGGCCTGCGGCATGGCGGGCATCGTGGCCGGCGTGGTCACCTCCACCGGCCTGGGCCAGATCATCATCAACGCCATCGTGGCGGTGGCCGGCAACCAGCTGATGATCGCCCTGGTGCTGACCATGATCTGCTGTATCGTCCTGGGCATGGGCGTGCCCACCACGGCCAACTACGTGATCATGGCCACCACCTGCGCCCCCATCCTGATCCAGATGGGCGTGCCTCTGATGGCGGCCTCTGGCCGCCTATGCCGGCTCCGCCATTGCCAAGGCTGACCCCATGAAGACCGGCCTGAACGCCACCCGTCTGGCCATCGCCGCCTTCATCGTCCCCTACATCTTCGTGTTCAGCCCCATCATGCTGTTCATCGGCGAGTATACCGCCTTTGACGTGGTGCGGATCCGGATCACCATCACCTCCTTCTGCGGTATGTTCCTGCTGGGCGCGGGCCTCATCGGCTTCATGCTCCGCAAGCTGAACATGGTGCTGCGGCTGGTGTGCATCGCCGCCGGCCTGTGCATGATCGACCCCGGCGCCTTCACCGACATGATCGGCGCGGTGATCCTGGTCGTTATGATCGTCTATCAGGTGATGCTCAACAAGAAGGAGAAGGTCCAGACCGCCTGACGGCCCTGGGGCGCTCCGAAATGTTCCCAAGGACACGCGGCTCCTCCCACGGGAGGGGCCGCTCTTTTTTTCCGCCCCTCATTGCGTTGCAGGCGGAAATAAGCTATAATGATACATAATTCCCGGCCTGCCCCGGAGCGGGGCGGCGGCCAGGAGAAAATCCACATCAAGGAGGTCCCAGACAATGAATACGCTGCTGGAACTGCTGGAACAAGACTGTACCCAATCCAACGCACAGCTGGCCGCACAGGCGGGCATGACCGAGGCAGAGGTGGCCGCGGAGCGAGCACGTCTGGAGGAGGACGGCGCCATTCTGGGCTATCAGGCCATCATCGACTGGGACCGGGTGAAGCGGGAGAACGTCACCGCCCTCATCGAGGTGAAGGTGGTCCCCCAGAGCATCGACGGCTTCGACCGCATTGCCGAGCGGATCTACCAGTACGACGAGGTGGAGAGCATGTACCTGATGAGCGGCGCCTTTGACCTGGCCGTCATCATCAGCGGCCGCACCCTGCGGGAGGTGGCCCAGTTCGTGGGCGAGCGCCTGTCCACCATCGAGGGGGTCACCGGCACCGCCACCCACTTCATTTTGAAGAAATATAAAGAGAAGCATTTGGTGTTCCGCCGCCCGGAGCCCCAGGAAAGGGAGTTTGTATTTTCATGAATTATGACCAGATCTTGAACCGGACCATCCAGGGCATCAAGCCCTCCGGCATCCGGAAGTTTTTTGATATTTTGGAGGAGATGACCGACGCCATCACCCTGGG
>CASEKM010000346.1:1766-3960 GCA_949288405.1 uncultured bacterium
CACACCAAGTACACCTCCAACGCGGGCATGCTGGAGCTGCGCCGGGAGATCGCCAGCTATCTGAAGCGCCGCTTTGACCTCAGCTATGACTACACCAGCCAGGTGCTGGTCACCGTGGGCGGAAGCGAGGCCATCGACCTGTCCCTGCGCTGCCTGGTCAACCCGGGGGACGAGGTCATCATCCCCGTGCCCTCCTTTGTGTGCTACGGCCCCCTCACCGAGATGGCGGGGGGCGTGCCGGTGTATGTGGAGCTGAAGGCGGAGAATGAGTTCCGCCTCACCCCGGAGCAGCTGAAGGCGGCCATCACCCCCAAGACCAAGGTGCTGGTGCTGCCCTTCCCCTGCAACCCCACCGGCGGCATCATGGAGCGGGCCGACCTGGAGGCTCTGGTCCCCGTCCTGGAGGGGACGGACATCATGATCGTCTCCGACGAGATCTACGCCGAGCTCACCTACGGCCAGCACCATATCTCCCCCGCTAACCTGACCCAGCTGTACGACCGCACCGTGGTGGTGAACGGCTTCTCCAAGAGCCACGCCATGACCGGCTGGCGCATGGGCTATGTGTGCGCCCCCAAGCATCGAGGCCATGCGCAACGGGGACGGGGACATCGCCCACATGCGGGAGGAGTATGACAGCCGCCGCCGGTATCTGGTGGAGAACCTGAACCGCATCGGTCTGACCTGCTTCGAGCCCAAGGGGGCCTTCTATGTGTTCCCCTGCATCCAGTCTACCGGCCTGAGCTCCCAGGAGTTCTGCGAGCGCTTCCTGCGGGAGGAGCGGGTGGCCGTCATCCCCGGCGACGCCTTCGGCCCCGGGGGCGAGGGCTATGTGCGGGCCTGCTACGCCGCCTCCATGAAGGACATCGCCGAGGCGGTGAACCGTCTGGACCACTTCCTTCAGAATTTGAAGGAGCGGGGATAACACCCCCAAAAGTTTCCGCCCTGCGGGGCCAAACCAACCTGAAAGCGAAAGAGGAAGAACTGCCATGTATATCACCTGTTTGGATATGGAGGGCGTGCTGGTCCCGGAGATCTGGATCGCCTTCGCCGAGGCCAGCGGCATCCCGGAGCTGAAGCGCACCACCCGGGACGAGCCCGACTACGACAAGCTCATGCGGTGGCGGCTGGGCATCCTGAAGGAGCACGGCCTGGGCCTGAAGGAGATCCAGGCCACCATCGCCAAGATCGACCCCCTGCCCGGGGCCAAGGAGTTCCTGGACCAGCTGCGCTCCTTTACCCAGGTCATCATCCTCAGCGACACCTTTCCTCTGATGAAGAAGCTGGACTACCCCACCATCTTCTGCAACTCCCTGGAGGTGGCTCCCAGCGGGGAGATCACCGGCTTTAAAATGCGCTGTGACCAGTCCAAGCTCACCACCGTGAAGGCCCTGCAGTCCATCGGCTATGACACCATCGCCGCCGGGGACAGCTTCAACGACCTGGGCATGATCCAGGCCAGCAAGGCGGGCTTCCTGTTCAAGAGCACCCCGCAGATCAAGGCCGACCACCCGGAGCTGCCCGCCTATGAGGAGTTCGACGACCTGCTCACCATTTGGCAGGGCGCGGCGGCCCGGCGCGCCGCCTGTAGGGGCGGACCTGTGTGTCCGCCCGGAGAAAATCGTCGGACCAGGGGGCACACGCAGGTGCGCCTCTGCGACTGAGAAAGAAGGGAAAGGGCATGGTGCAGTTTTTTGGCGCGGCCATCGGTTTTTCCGTCATAATCTTTGCGGTCCTGACCCTGCTTGGGGAGGCGGGCCTGATTTTTGGCGGGATCTTCTGTGTGGGCATGATCTTCGCGGGCCTGTACTGCGTGATGGACCGGCTCCACCAGCTGGAGAAAAAGCTGGATGTTCTGGCCCGGCGTCTGACGGACTCCTCCCTGGACAACACACCGGAGCCGGGCGGAGCCGCAGGGCCGGAGACCTGAGAGCCGTCCCCGGCGATCAGCCGTCCCCGGCGATCCTCAAGGTGAATTGCCCCGCAGGGGCAAGAGAACGTGGCCTGGGCCACTGGTGACTTTCCCATCGCTGGGAAAGAAACTCGCCGCCCGCACTGCGCCCGCAGGCGCGTTTCGGAGCGCAACCGCCCGAAGGGCGGCTCTTAGCGCGGAGATGGCGGCGAAATTCCACGCGCATGAAAAAAGGGACGGCGGGGGCACACCCCAGGGTGGCTTCTCTCGGCCTTCGGCCGA